>JBEDHF010000036.1:0-9107 GCA_041174245.1 Cyanobacteriota bacterium | reverse complement strand
GCCCAGGCCCTCTGGGACGCGACCGCACCGCTGCGCCCCTAGCCCCAGAGCCGTCGACGCGGCGCTGCCGCCAGCCGTCGATGGGCATCGGCGAGCAGATCGGGGATCGGCAGCTGCAGCGGGCAGCGCGGCAGGCAGGCACCGCACCGCACGCAGGCGGAAGCATCGCGCTGCTCCCACCAGGCGCCGGCCCGACCGATCAGGTTGTAGCGCTCGCTGGCGAAGGCCTGCATACCATGGCCCAGGGCCAGGTTGCGAAGACGCAGCAAGGCAGGGATCGGCACCTCCTCCGGGCAGGGCAGGCAGGCGCGGCACTGGCCGCAACGCTCAGTCCCGAGCCGCTCGGCACCGGCTCCGGCGAGCCGTTCCAGGGCCTGCTCGAGGACGCCGGGGCTGGCACCGATGCGGGGATGGTCGGCGGCCGCCAGGCGCTCGGCCCAGATCAGATCCGAAGGCTGGGCCGCACCGAGGCTGAGGGTGGAGATCCCCTCGCTCAGCAGAAAGCGATAGGCCAGCTCCAGGGGGTGGAAGGGGGCGCAATCCGCGAGCAGCTCCGGCGGCGGGTCAAACAGGCGCCCCCCCTTATCGGCGGGGGAGATCGCCAGCACGCCGAGCCCGGAGGCCAGGGCCGAGCGGGCCAGAGGCAGCCGCTCCTGATCGAGCAGATGCAGATGCAGGGCGCAGAAACGGAAACGACCGCTGGCCAGGGCCTCCTCGATCAACGCCGTTGCCCCATGGCTGCTGAAGCCCACCTGGCCCACGAGGCCCTCGGCCTGGGCCCAGTGCAGCAGCTCGGAGCCAGGGCCCCGCAGGCTCCACGCCAGATCGGCGGCGGTGTTGAGCCCATGCACGGCCAGATTGTCGAGCCGGGAGAGGCCAAGCCGATCGAGCAGCGCCCGCAGCTGTTGCTGCCCTTCGGCGAGGCTGGAGCCAGGCAGCAGCTTGCTCGTGATCACCAGGGCGGTGCGGGCGGCCGGATCCTGGTGCTGGAGCCTCGCCAGGGCCTGGCCGAGAAACCGCTCCGCCGGCCCATAGGCCGGGGCCGTTTCGATGTGGTTGATGCCCGCCTGCAGGGCTGCCTCCAGCACTGCCTGCATCTGCTCCGGGTGGTCCACCGCTCGCATCGTGCCGAGGGTGAACAGCGACACCGGCGGCCCATCGCCAAAGGGCCGCCGGGAGGGCTGGACGCCGGTGGCGGCGGGCTCGGTCAAGGCCGGGGCCGCTGGGAGGAATCGCCGGGCTGCTCAGGACCAGCCTCTCCGGAGGCGTCAGGCTCGGGTTCGGGCTGGGCGCGGCCGAGATGGCGCACCAGATCAGCGGGTGAGGTGCTGTCGAGGAAGCGGCGGAAATCGGCCTGATCCTCGGCATCGGCCTCGGCATCGACCGGAATCGAGGCATCGGCCACCACCTCCTCCAGCATCCAGATGCCGCTGTCGGTGCGCAGCGCCAGGGCGATCGCATCACTGGGCCGGGCATCGAGCTCCATCGCCTGGCCGCTGGCATCCACCAGCTTGAGCACGGCCCGGAAGGTGCTGTCTTCGATCGTGTGGATCACCACCCGCTCCAGCGTCAGAGCCGCCACCTCCAGCAGGCTGGCCATCAGATCGTGGCTGAGGGGGCGGGGACTGGCCTGATCGCTGAGGCCGGCAAGGATGTTCTGGGCCTGGGCCTGGTCGATCCAGATCGGCACCTGGCGCCGGCCGGAGGGGTCGCGCAGGAGCACGATCGGGCTGCGGCTGGCCGCATCCAAGGCAATGCCCGCCACCTGCATTTCGACCATGGGCTTGCCGCAACGGGCCTCTGACCGATTATGGCGATCTGGATGGGGCCTCAAGCATGTTCACCGGTCTGGTGCAGGCCGTCGGTCGGCTGGAGCGCTGCAGCGGTGGGGTGGCGATCCGCTTCCCGGCCGGGGCCCTCGGCAGCCTCGCCCTGGGTGACAGCGTCGCCGTCGATGGCGTCTGCCTGACGGTGGCCGAGCTCTGGCCCGACGGCTTCCGCGCCGATGTCAGCGGCGAGACCCTGGCCCGCAGCACCCTGGCGGCGAAGGCGCAGCGGGGGGCGACCGTGAACCTGGAGCCGGCCCTGCGCCTGGCGGATCGCCTCGGCGGCCATCTGGTCAGCGGCCATGTGGACGGCCCCGGCCGCGTGCTCCTGCAGGAGCGGCGCGGCAACGCCTGGCATCTGGAACTGGCCTGGGAAGACACCGGCTACGGGCGCTACATCTGCGAGAAGGCCTCGATCGCCGTCGATGGCATCAGCCTGACGGTGGCGGGCTGCTCGGCCGATGGCGCCCGCTTCTGGATCGCCGTCATTCCCCACACCTGGGAGAGCACCACCCTGCAGCAGCTGCGGCCCGGTGCCGCGGTCAATCTGGAGGCCGACCTGCTGGCCAAGTACACCGAACGGCTGCTGCAGGGACGCCAGCCGGCCCCAGGACTGGCGCCAGAGACGCCAGGACCCGGCCTCGATCGCCAGTGGTTGAGCGAGCAGGGCTACGGCTGAAGCGGCCCCTGCCAGGGACCGCCGCCATGCCTACGGTTCAGGCCAGGCGGATCCTGAACGATGACCGACTCCCTCAGTCGCGCCGAACAGCGCTCCCTGCGCACCTTCACGGTGGCCGAGGGGATCCTGATGCTGGTGCTCGGCGTGCTGGCACTGCTGTTTCCCGTGATCACCTCGATCTGGGTGACCGCCTTCGTGGCCGTGGCCTTTCTGGTGGGCGGGCTGGTGGGCTGGATCCACGGCCTGATGCGGGCGCCGCGCCTGTCGGCCGCCCTGACCTTCTGGCGGCTGGTGGTCGCGACCCTGTTTGTGGTCACGGGAGGCTGGATGCTGCACCAGTTCCGCCAGGGCCCGATCGACGCCGGTGAACAGGTGGCAGGCCTGGCCCTGGCGATCGGCATCGTCTTCCTGGCGGAAGGCCTGGTGGCGATCGTCGTCTCGTTGGCCCATCGCCGCCGACTCGGCTGGGGCTGGGGCCTGACCAACGGCATCGTCACCCTGATCCTGGGGCTTTTGATCGTGACGATGAAGTTCTGGAACCTGCCCTGGGTGCTCGGCACCCTGGTGGGGATCAGCTTTCTGTTCAGCGGTCTCGATCTGCTGGCCTTCGGCGTCAGCTTCCATGGCGACGACGATGGGGCTGACGATGGGGAGGAGGTCAGGATCTGACCAGGGACCGCCATCGGCGCGGAAACCAACGCAGCGCTGAAACCAACGCAGCGATGCAATCAAGGCGGCGTTGATGGCATCGCCGTGAACACCGGAGCGCAGCGCTGTCAGCAAGGCCTCGCCAGCCGTTCAACGCAGCGCCAGCAGTCAGTGATGGCCGTTAGCGGTCGGCGCCTGGGTTGACGGGCTGGCCTCCTCGATCGGCAACAGCCAGATCGAGCCGGTTTCGTGATGCACCTCGATCCGAAACTCCTGGCCGGGCTCCAGGCCCATCCGGCGCGTGTAGGCATGGCCGATCAACAGATTGCCGTTGCCATGCACGCGGGTACGGAAATCAGCCTGGCGGCCGCGGCTGGCGGCCGTGCCGCCATGGTTGGGCAGGCTGTAGCCCCTGGCTTCCACCAGGGCGCGGTAGAAACTCTTCTTGAGAACGCGACCGCTGGGACCGACATAGCCGCAGGCCCTGGCAATCTGATCTTCAGGGCGATTGCTGAGGGAGCGGGCGCGATCAAGAAGCGCTTTGCCCTGCAGCATCACGGAAGCGGCGGTTTCATTCATGAGGTGGATCAGGCGGCGCCGTACCGCAACGTTCGGCCGATTGTGCCGATCAAATCCGGGGGGCCGCAAGGGCTGAGCCGAAGAAATTTCAGAGCAGATAGAGGATTGCGAACAGAACCAGCCAGATCACGTCCACAAAGTGCCAGTACAACTCGGCCGCCTCGAAGCCGAAGGGATGGCTGTGCGAGAGACCGCCGCCCTGGCGGGCCTGCCACCAGACAATGGCGATCATGATCACCCCGAGGGTGACATGCAGGCCGTGGAAACCCGTGAGGGCGTAGAAGGTGCTGGCGAATAGGTTGGAGGTCAGTCCGAAGGGCAGGCTGAAATACTCCACCATCTGCCCGGCCAGGAAGGTGGCCCCGAGGGCGGCGGTGATCAACAACCACAGACGACAGCCATCGCGGCGCTGCTGCTGCAGCTCCTTACCGGCGCGATGGAAGGTGAAGCTGCTCATCACCAGCAGGGCCGTGTTGATCGTGGGCAGCAGCAGCTCCAGCTCATAATTCGAGCCGGGCGGGAGCGGATTGACCGCCCGAAAGGTGAGATAGGCGGCAAAGAAGCCGGCGAAGGTCATGCCATCGGCCACCAGGAAGGTGGCGAGGCCGAACATCCGCAGATCGGGATGCTCCGGCGCAGCGGCGCCATGGCCGTGGTCGACGATTGCGGCCTCACCGCCCTGTGGCTTTGAGCCATCGGCGGAACGGTCCATGGCGGGGAACGGGGTGGTCATCAGCGGGCCTCCACAGGGCGGCCGTAGCCGTAGGGACGGGTGACGAGGGGCGCTTCACCCTTCCAGTTCTCCACCGGCGGCGGCGAACTGGTGAGCCACTCGGGCGTCAGGGCGCGCCAGGGGTTATCGCCGGCAGCTGCTCCGCTGCGCAGGCTGAGCAGCACGTTGAGCAGGAAGGGCAGGGTGCTGATCGCCATCAACAGCGCCCCCACGCTACTGAGCTGGTTGATCAGGGTGAACTGGGGGTCGTACTCGGCCACGCGACGCGGCATGCCATTGAGGCCGAGCCAATGCTGGGGACCGAAGCAGAGGTTAAAGCCCACGAAGGTGAGCAGGAAATGAACCATGCCCAGGGGCTCATTCAGCATCCGGCCACTCATCTTCGGGAACCAGTGGTACACCGAGGCGAAAATCACAAAGACGGTGCCGCCGTAGACGATGTAATGGAAGTGGGCGACGACGAAATAGGTGTCATGCACGTGCACATCAAAGGGCACCTGGGCCAGGGCCACACCGGTGATGCCGCCGAGCACGAAGTTGACGATGAAGGCGCAGGAAAACAGCACGGCACTGTTGAGGGCGATGCGCCCACCCCAGAGGGTGGCGAGCCAGTTGAAGAACTTGATGCCGGTGGGCACGGCGATGAAGGCCGTGGCGATCGTGAAGAACAGGCGCATCCATGGCGGCGTGCCGCTGGTGAACATGTGGTGAGCCCAGACGATCAGGCCCAGGAAGACGATCGCCAGGATCGAGAACACCATCGTGGTGTAGCCGAACAGGGGCTTGCGGGCGTGCACGGGCAGAATTTCACTCACCAGCCCGAAAGCCGGCAGCACCATGATGTAGACCGCAGGGTGGGAGTAAAACCAGAACAGATGCTGATAGACGACAACGTTGCCGCCGAGGCTTGGATTGAAGAAGCCTGTATGGGCAATGATGTCAAAGCTGAGCAGGATCAGGGTTCCCGCCAGCACGGGCGTTGACAGAATCACCAGCACGCTGGTGCCAAGCATCGCCCAGGCATACATCGGCAGCTGCATCAGCTTCAGACCCGGCCGCCGCAGCTTCAGGATCGTGGCGATGAAATTGATGCCACCGAAGATTGAGCTGCTGCCCAACAGCAGCACGCTCATGATCCAGACGATCTGCCCAGCCGCCGGGGTGGTGAGACTGAGGGGTGGATAGGCCGTCCAGCCGGACTGGGCGGCGCCGGCAATGAAATAGCTGCAGATCAGAAGCAGGCCCGCCGGTGGAATCAGCCAGAAGGCCACGGCATTGAGGCGGGGAAAGGCCATGTCCCGCGCCCCGACATAAAAGGGAATCAGGTAGTTGCCGAATCCGCCATTGACGACAGGCACGATCCAGAGAAAGATCATGATCGTGCCATGCAGGGTCAGCACCTCGTTGTAGGTCTCCCGGGGCAGGAAATCGGCGATCGGCGTGGCAAGCTCAATCCGGATCATGCCGGCGAGCAGACCGCCGATCAGATAGAAGACAAAGCCACAGACGAGATACTGAATGCCGATCACCTTGTGATCAAGGCTGAAGCTGAAATACCTGAGCCACCCCTGGGGCTGGAGGCTGGGTCCGGGTTCAGGCGAAGGGGACAGCAGGGTCCCGGGACTGGTGGTTGTCATCGTTCAGACGGGGGTTTGCTGCTGCTGCCACTGCGCGAATTCCTCGCTGTCATGCACCACCACCGACGAGCGCATGCCGCCGTGATAAGGACCGCAGAGTTCAGCACAGATGATCGGATAGGTGCCGGTGCGGGTGGGCGTGAAGGAGAGCAGGGTCGGCTGGCCGGGAATGATGTCCTGTTTCAACCGGAACTGGGGCACCCAGAAGGCATGAATCACATCATTGGCCTTCATCCGCAACTGCACCGGGCGGTTCACAGGCACGTGCAATTCGCCGCTGATGATGCCCTGCTCGGGGTAGCGGAAGAGAAAGGCAAATTGCATCGCCGTCACCTCAACGGTCACAGCGTCGAGAGGCTCATGGGCCGCACCGATGCCGCCCCAGATCCGCTCAGGCGCCGGAGCGTCAGCGGATGCCGAGGCCGCCTTCTCCGTCGCCCCCATCTCCATGGACTCCGTCGCCATCGCCGCATGCATGGCGCTGTGGTCGGTGAGCGGCGTCATGCCACCCATCCGTTCATAGATGTCGTAGCTGTAAATCCCGATGAACAGCACAACGATGGCGGGGATGGCCGTCCAGATGATCTCCAGCGGCAGATTTTCCTCAATAGCGAGGCCATCGCCAAGATCGCCGGCCTTGCGTCGGAATCGCAGCAGGCTGTAACCCAGAAGTGCGCAGATGCCCACAAACAGGCTGGTGCCGATGCTGAAAAGCACACGAAAGAGTTCGTCGTAAACCGGTGCATTGCTGCTGGCATCGATCGGCAGCATGGACACATGGGTTCCAACCCAGGCCCCAGCAGCGATCAGGCCTGTCGCCAGTGCCATGACAGCAAGGGTGGATGGAGCTTTCACGACTCCGGATCGAATGGGCACCAAGCCTATGGGCGCCATTCGAATGCAGGGGGAAAAAGTTGTTAAGAGGATCTGAAACTGTGCTGACGATTGCGTTGCATCAAAATGCAGATCAAGAAGAACTCGCTACTTTGACCAGACCGACAGATGGGGTCAGAACGTGCTGGTTCTTCCGGCCAGACAACATCAGCAAACCGACACACCAGCACCGCTGCAACGTCGGTTCGACTGGCTGAGCGCCCACCTGGTGGTGGCCCTGATCGCCCTGGTGGCGATCGGCGGGGCCACCCGGGTGATGGAAGCAGGCCTGGCCTGCCCCGACTGGCCGCTCTGTTACGGCAGCCTGCTGCCGGGACGGCAGATGAACCTCCAGGTCTTCCTGGAATGGTTTCACCGCCTCGATGCCTTCCTGATCGGCCTGGGGCTGCTCGGTCTCACCGGCTGGAGCCTGCTCAGGCGCCGGCAGCTGCCGGCCTGGCTGCCTTGGGGCTCCGGCCTGCTGCTGGCGATGGTGGCCGGCCAGGGGCTGCTCGGTGCCCTCACGGTCACCCGCCTGCTCGCCGCCGAGATCGTCACCGCCCACCTGGGCCTGGCCCTGCTGCTGGTGGCCGGAGCCAGCGGCCTGCATCAGGGTCTGCTGATTGAGGCGGGCGCCATCCCCGCGGTCGGGGCGCGCGCCTGGCGCCTACCGACGCTGCTGCTCAGCGGCACCGCCCTGGCTCTGGTCTATGGCCAGTGCCTGCCGGGGGCGGCGATGGCCAGCCGCTGGGCCGCCAGCCAATGCCTCACCGCCGCCAGCGGCTGTCAGTGGCTGCTGCTGCATCGCCTGATCGCCACCCCGGCCGCTGCGGCCGTGCTGCTGCTGGCCCTGCTCACGGCCCTGCGGCCGGGATCGGGTGCTGGCCAGCGCGGTCTTGGCCTGGCGGCTGGCGCCCTGGTGGCCCTTCAGCTGGCGCTGGGGGTGGCCACCCTGCGGCTGCAGCTCTCCGCTCCAGCGGTGACTGTGGCCCATCAGATCACCGCCGCCCTGCTGGTGGCCGTTCTGGCGGCCCTGCTCGTGCGTGCTCTTCCTACCGCTGAGGTGCGTCATGGTTAGTGCTCCCGTGATCACCCGTCCGGAGGCCCAGCGTCCGGACACCGACATCGCTGCAGCAGCGCGGCGGCCCAGCGCCGGCAAGCGCTCCCGGCTCCCGGCCTGGCTGGAGATCACCAAACCGCGGTTGATCCCGCTGCTGCTGGCCACCACCCTGGGCGGCATGGCCGTCAGTGAGGCCTGGCCCCTGCCCTGGACGACCCTGGTGGCCTGCCTGCTCGGCGGCAGCTTGGCCGCCGCGGCCGCCGGCATCCTCAACTGCCTCTGGGAAGAGGAACTCGATCGCCGCATGGATCGCACCAGCGGCAGGGCCCTGCCGGCCGGGCGCCTGAGCAGCCGCCAGGCCCTGGCGCTGGCGATCGCCCTCACCACCGCCTCGGTGCTGCTGCTGACCCTGGCGGTCAACGCCCTGGCGGCTGCCCTGGCGCTGCTCGGGCTCTGCAGCTACGTGCTCCTTTACACCGCTCTGCTCAAGCCGCGCACCCCGAAGAACATCGTCATCGGCGGTGTGGCCGGGGCGATTCCGCCCCTGGTGGGGGCGGCGGCGGCCAGCGGCCACCTCGGCTGGGGTGCCTGGTGGCTGTTCACCCTCGTGGTGCTCTGGACACCGGCCCATTTCTGGGCGTTGGCTCTGCTGTTGCGCGATGACTACCGGGCCGTCGGCATTCCGATGCTGCCGGTGGTGCATGGGCCCGTGGTCACCAGCGTGGCGATCGACCGGTATGCCTGGGCCACGGTGCTCACGAGTCTGGTCGGCGGCCTGGCTCTGCCCAGCGGCGGCGCCCTCTTCTGCCTGCTGGTGCTGCCCTTCGATCTGCGGCTGCTGCAGCTCAGTGGCGCTCTGCGCCAAGATCCCGACAGCCCCGACCGGGCCCGGGCGATGTTCCGCTGGTCAATCCTTTATCTGTTCGGCATCAGCCTGCTGCTGATGTTCGTGCGCCAGCCGCGGGCCGAACTGTTCAGCCTTCCCTGGCCCCGGATCCTGCTGGCCCTGGTGGGCCCTGCCTAGATTGCCGTGGATTCATGGCCTCTCGGGGGTGACCGTCGGTGATTGAGC
>JBEDHF010000035.1:0-3803 GCA_041174245.1 Cyanobacteriota bacterium | reverse complement strand
GGCCCTGCATGGTGCTGATCGAGGAGATGTAGGCGGCACCGGGCACACCATTGATCTGCTGCTCAAGCGGATTGGTCACCGCCTGCTCGGTGACCAGAGAATTGGCCCCGCCATAGTTGGCGGTCACCTGAATCAGGGGCGGCGCGATGTTCGGAAGGTTCTCGATCGAGAGGGTCGGGATCGCGATCAGACCGACCAGAACGATGAGGATGCTGCAAACGGTGGTCAGAACCGGCCGCTTGATGAAATTATCGGAAAAAGACATCAGCCCCCCTCAAGGATTGGCGGTGGCAGGCGCCAGACGCACCGGCATGCCGGAGCGCAGCAAGGCCGTGTTGCTGATCACGACCCGATCCCCACGGCGCAGACCGGACAGCACCGGGTAACGGTTGTCCTGCAGCGTTCCGAGCTGCACCGGCGTCTGCACGACGATCGGCGTGCTCGGGGGCATCGCTTCCAGCGCCTGCTTCTGCTTCTCCGGGATCTGATCGGAGGCCTTGATCTTCGGCAGCACCACCGACAGGGGGAAGATCCGATACACAAAGGGCTGCTGGGCCTGGAACATCACCGCCTGCACCGGCACCGACAGAGCCGTGCCGGTGCTGAGCACGATCCTGTTCTTGACGAACTGGCCGGTTTTGAGGCGGCCGGTGAGATTGGGGAAACTGGCCTTGACCAGCACCGTATTCGGCGACTGGCTGGTGCCACTGACCCCGTAGTAGGGAGAGATGAACACCACGCGACCGCTGCCGCTGACGGCGGCATCGCCCTGGGATTGCAGCTGCACGGCCTGGCCGATCTTGACCAGATTGGCCTGGGTGGCCGGGATATCCATCAACGTCCACAACGTGCTGTTGTCGGTGATGCCGGTGATCGCCTGCCCCTGACGCACGTAATCACCGAGCTTGACGGTGTCCAGGGAGCCGAGCTGACCGGCGATCGGAGCGGTGACGTACTTGTATCCCAGGGTGGCCGCAGAGGCACGCACCTGATCGCGACTCTTGATCGCCTGGGTGATGTAGTAATCCATGTCCTTGGCGGACACCGCTCCCTGCTGATTGAGGAAGACGTAGCGCTCAGCATTGATGCGGTCCTTGTCCGCTTCGGCGCGGCTGGCATTCAAGGCCGCCGATTCCTGCACATTGTCGAGCTCAAGAATCCGTTGACCGGCCCGCACCTGCTGGCCTTCAACCGCAAGAATCCGCACCACCCGACCATCGGCTTCCGGCCGCATCGCCACGTTGGTGGTTGATTCGAGCTTGCTCACCACATCGAGCGTGGGCGAGAAGCTGGCCGTGCCCACCACCGTGCTCTGCACCAGCATCGGTGCCCGAACCTGCTGGGGGGGACTGCACGCCGCCAGGACCAGCAGAGGGGCCACCCAGGGAGCCCGGCGCATCAGGGGCAGCGTCACAAGCCAGATCAACCGTTGCCGTCAAACTAGGGGCTGAAATCGTTTTCGTCGCCCATCAGGTCAGGGATTCTGTGGAAGTGTGATGGCGGATCGATTCAGCGCCGGCGACGGCAGCACCGACCTCTTTCGCCAGCACGGCGAGCAACAACGGCAGCGCCTGGCGCCCCTGGCTGATCGCCTGCGGCCGCGCAGCCTCGACGATTTCGCCGGCCAGGAGGCCATCCTCGGTCCGGGCCGGCTGCTGCGTCGGGCGATCAGCGCCGATCGGGTCGGCAATCTGATCCTGCACGGCCCGCCGGGGGTGGGCAAGACCACCCTGGCCCGGATCATCGCCGGCACCACCCGCGCCCACTTCAGCAGCCTCAATGCCGTGCTGGCCGGGATCAAGGATCTGCGGCTGGAGGTGGATGCCGCCCGCGAGCGCCTCGATCGGCATGGCCTGCGCACGCTGCTGTTCATCGATGAGGTGCACCGTTTCAACACCGCCCAGCAGGATGCCCTGCTCCCCTGGGTCGAGAACGGCACCGTCACCCTGATCGGCGCCACCACCGAGAACCCCTACTTCGAAGTCAACAAGGCGCTGGTCAGCCGTTCGCGCCTGTTCCGGCTCCAACCCCTGGCGGAGGAGCACCTGCGCCAGCTGCTGGCGCGGGCCCTCAGCGACCGCGACCGCGGCTACGGCGAACGGCAGGTGGCGATCAGCGAGGCGGCGATCGGCCACCTGGTCAACAGCGCCGGTGGCGATGCCCGCAGCCTGCTCAATGCCCTGGAGCTGGCGGTGGAAACGACGGAGCCCGATAGCGATGGCGTGATTCAGATCGATCTGGCGATCGCCGAGGAATCGATTCAGGAGCGGGCCGTTCTCTACGACAAGCAGGGGGATGCCCACTTCGACACGATCAGCGCCTTCATCAAATCGCTGCGCGGTTCCGATGCCGATGCCGCCCTCTTCTGGCTGGCACGGATGGTGGAAGCCGGCGAGAACCCGCGCTTCATCTTCCGGCGGATGCTGATCGCCGCCGGCGAGGACATCGGCCTGGCGGATCCGCAGGCCATGGTGGTGGTGGAAGCCTGCGCCGCCGCCTTTGAGCGCGTCGGCCTGCCGGAGGGGCTCTATCCCCTGGCCCAGGCAGCCCTCTATCTGGCCGGCACCGAGAAGAGCAACAGTGTGCTCGGCTTCTTCGATGCCTTGCGCAGCGTGCGCGAGAGCAACCGCCAGGAGGTGCCCTCCCATCTGCGCGACAGCCATCGCGATGGCCAGGGCTTCGGCGACGGCGTCGGCTATCGCTATCCCCATGCCTACGCCGAGCACTGGGTGGCGCAGCAGTATCTGCCGACCGCCCTGCAGGGGCAGGTGTTCTGGCAACCGGGGCAGCTCGGCTGGGAAGGCCAGCAACGGCAGCGGTTGCAGCGCCGCCGCGCGGCCCAGCTGGCAGCAGCGGCCGAATCCCTGCTCGGCGATCAGGAGATCCTCAGCGGCAGTCCGGAGGATCCACAGCTCGAGCGCTGGCTGCAACGGCAAGCGGTGGCGGAAGGAGAGCGCCTCGACCAACTGCGGCAACGGTTCTGGAGCGAGGCCCACTGGCGACGCCATGACCGGGTGCTGGTCCTGGGCGGACGCAGCCTGCTCTGGGCCCTGGATCCGCTGCAGGCCACCCCCGAAGGCGGCGTGGTGATCACCGTGGCCTCAGACGCTGATCGGGAGCGCTGCCAGGCCCAGATCAGCCTGCTCGACAGCCTGCGGCAGCCGCGGCTGGTCACGGTGCCGGCCCAGGCCCCCCTGCAGCTCAGCGGGGCGCTGGAGCCTGGAGAACGCTTCGAGTGGATCGCCTGCCGCCAGCCGAGCCTTGAGGCCAGCCCGGACGCCCTCGCGGCCTGGTGCGCAGCGCTCGCGCCCCTGAGCACGCCCGAAACCCAGCTGCGCCTGTTGTTCAGCGAGGCCCCCCTGGGGCCGGCCGCTGCCTTGCTCGCCGGCCAGGGCGAGGCCCTCACGACCAGCGAGCGCGACCTGTTGACGGCCACAATCACGCTGGAGCAGCCCCCAGCCGCCGAGGCCGGCGCACCGCCCCGACGGGTGGAGCACCTGGCCCAGCAACTCGAGGCTGCGGGCTGGCGCGTGCAGCCGGAGCGTTGGCGCGAAGCCCTGCAGCTGGAGCTCAGCGACGCTGTGCTCGAGCGCTGGTTGCGGCTGGATGGCCCCTACCAGCAGCGGGTGGCGTCTGGGCTGGGGCGGAAAGGCTGGACCCAGCTTGGGCAGCTGCTGCGGCGTTTCCGCGGGGTGCGCCTGCCCCAACCCCTGGAGCACACCTTGGTGCGCGGCCGACGCTCCCCTTAGGCCCCTTAGGCTCAACGCCCTTCCCTGCATCGCCCCATGGCCCTGGAGATCGGC
>JBEDHF010000034.1:0-5162 GCA_041174245.1 Cyanobacteriota bacterium | reverse complement strand
GATCAGCTGCCGAGCCAGCAGGTCGTAGGCATGAAGTTGGGTGTCGTCAGGGCCGGCCAAGCGGAACCAGAAGCGCCCAGCCATCGTAGGCAGCCCGTTCGGGATCGCCTGGAGATCGAGGCCTGGCCGATCGTGCCGCTGTTGCAAGGGTTGCTTGGCGGGGGGCCTATCCAAGAAAGGCTTGAGAGAGTAGGTTGGTCGGCGCCGATACCCCTGACCGTCCGTGCCCACCATCCGTTTTGAACAGGAAGGCCAGCAGGTCGGTTGCATTGAAGGGGCCAACCTTCGTAAAGCGGCCGTTGATGCCGGCATCAACCCCTACAAGGGCCTGAACAATCTCAACAACTGCGGTGGCCTCGGCCAGTGCGGCACCTGTGTCGTTGAGGTGATCGAGGGTGCTCGCAACCTGTCCCCCCGCAGCGATGTCGAGCAGGTTTACCTGGCCGATCGTCCCGCCAACTACCGCCTCAGCTGCCGCACCACCGTCAATGGTGACGTGACGATCCGCACCCGTCCGGATGCTGGCGCTGGCAAGGGCTCCAACAGCCTGCTGGGTGCCCTCAAGCAGCTCGTCGGCCGTTGAGCGACGCGCCTCGCGTCTTCTGTTACGGGGCCTGCAGCACCTGCCGCCGGGCCCTGGCCTGGCTGTCAGGTCGGGGAATCGTTCCAGAGACCATCGAGATCACCAAGACGCCTCCCTCGCTGGAGTTGCTGGTTCAGGCCCTGAACCAGCTAGGCGATCGCCGTCGTCTCTTCAACACCAGTGGCAAGAGCTATCGCGAGCTCGGCTCCGAGCGCGTCAAGGCCATGGATGACAGCACCGCCCTGGCAGCCCTGGCTGCAGACGGCCGCCTGATCAAGCGTCCGTTTCTGGTGATGGGCGACGGCACGATCCTGACGGGCTTCAAAGAGCAGGAGTGGGAGCAGGTGTTCGGCGTCTGAGCCGTTGTCGGCATGTCTTGTCGGCAAGTCATCCTCTGTACCTGCTGCTCGGCAGGTCCATGGCCAGACGCTGTCACGTTAGGAGCGAGCATCATCGAGCGGCAGCCAGGTTTGTTGGCCTGCCCCGGCGATGCTCCGCTCCGGTTCTCAGGCTTGGGTCTGCCGGTCTTCAGGGGCCGCGAGCACGCCGGTGGTCAGATCGTCGAGTTCCTGAATCAGATCGCCGATGCTTTCACGGTTGATCTGACCCAGATAGCGGGTTTTGATCAGCTCAAGCAACCGGCAGAGCAGGTCCTGGGAGCGTTGCAGGGCTGGCCCCTGTTCCAGGGCCTGGGCCAGTTCCTCCCAGAAGCGATCCAGGCACTGCTGCAGCAACTCCAGTTGGCGCTGATCGCGTTGACTGAGCCGATCGCTGGTGTTCCGGCCCAGGACCAGCAGGTTGTTCACCACCCCTGCGGCCAGCTGGCGGCTGAGGCCATCCTCCATCCGCAGCAGCGGAGCCATCGGCCGCAGCGGTGCCGGTAGCACCATCGCCTCAAGGCTCTGCTGCAGGGCATGGCCCATGGCGTTCTGCAGTTCCGGCGCCAGGCGCGGGGCCACCCGGTCGAGCAGCAACGGCGCCCAGATCCTGATCAGCTCCGCCAGGTCGCCATCCTTCAGCTGATTGTTGCTGGCCGTGACGCTCTGATGGCTGCAGAGGCTGCGGATCCGCAGCGGCCATTGCGGTGATCGGATCAGTTGCTGACTGCCATCAATCAGTTGCAGGGCCAGCACCTCAAACAGCTCCACGGCCAGCAGCGCCACCACCGCCCGACTGATCACGGCCCGCAGGGGTTCGATCGAGATCAGGCCACTGGTATGCAGGCGCTCAATCACCGGCAGCAGCCGCAGCGGCCGCCAGAAGGGCAGCAGCAGCGGCAGATCGATCCAGCGCCTGAGTACCGCATCCCGCCAGGACAACCTTGGCAGGCGACGTTTGAGCCGGATCACCCGCAGCAGGATGTCCAGGGCAAAAACGCTCTGGAAGACAAGCAGATCCAAGCGCCAGGCATGGTCGGTGGGCCTTCCGTTGTCGTCGCTGGATCGGGCGTAATTACTCGCTACCAGAGGCAGAACCTGCTGGCGCCAGAAGCGGCGTTCCTGTTGCCAGCCCCGCTGGGTGACCCAGTCGCTGGCGAGCAGGCGCTCTGTCGCTTCGTTGGCCGAATCGCGGTCGGCACGCTCCCGCAGACGCTCCTTGATTTTCTCCAAGGTGCCCGGAATCTGGAAGGGGTTCGTGTCCATCAGGGCCAGGGTCAGCTGGCGCTGGTTGTCGAGGCGCCGGCGCTGGGCGATGGAGGGCTCTGCGCCGCTGGGCAGGCCACGCAGGCCTTGATCGAGCTGCTCAAACTGGCGCAGCCAGGCACTCGTTTCACGATGGGGGCTGATTCCCTTGATCGGATCCACCCAGGGGGTGATGTCCGGCACGGCGCTCAGGGGCACCACCAACGGCAGCGAGGGCAGCGGATAGAGATTGCGCTGCAGCCAGAAGGTGCGCAACGGGATGTAGCTCAGGTCGAACACGACCCAGAGCAGATTGAGCAGGGCCCAGAGGGCGACAAAGCGATCCCAGGCCAGGGAAACCCGGCTGCGCATACGGGGCGCCGGGACATGCCAGCGGGGCCGGGCCATCAGGGCTTCCTCGTTGGCCCGAGCCTAATCAGCAGGGTGGGGGGACGCTTAATGTGCGCACCGGCCCGCACCCTGATCCATTGACGCCTGAGGAGATTCGCCCCGGTTCCAGTCCTGACGAACAGGATCAGTCGGTTGATCGGGGGGGGGCGGAGGCGGCAGCGGCTGGCGGCAGTCTCCTGGGCACCCTGGCCGTTGCCGCCCTGCTGGCCCTTGGTCTGCGTCAGTTCGTGATCGAGGCCCGCTTCATCCCCTCGGGTTCGATGCTCCCGGGGCTGCAGATCGACGACAAGCTGCTCGTTGAGAAACTGACCTACCGCTGGCGGGCGCCGCAGCGGGGGGAGATCGTTGTCTTTCATGCTCCCCATCATTTTGATCCGGCCCTGCGCGGCAGCGATCCTCCCGGGCCCCTGCGCTGTCTGGTCGCCAATCTGCCGGGGATTTCTTCCCTGGCGGGGATGCAGGAGCCGGCCTGCGATGCCTACATCAAACGGGTGGTGGCCATTCCCGGCGATCGTGTCTTGGTCGATCCCCGCGGCCGCGTGCAGGTGAACGGCCATCAGCTCCATGAGCCTTACGTCAGTCGCTACTGCCCGGTCGACAGTCAGGGGGTTGGCCCTTGCCGGCCGCTCATGGCGGTGGTGCCGCCCAGGCATGTGCTGGTGCTGGGTGACAACCGTGCCAACAGCTGGGATGGCCGCTTCTGGCCTGGAGGGCCGTTCCTGCCCGAGAGCGAAATCATCGGCCGTGCTGTCTGGCGCTTCTATCCCTTCAGCACCTTCGGTGCCCTCGGATCCCCGGATCCCCTCGGCCCTGCCCCGCACTGATCGCTTGGGCTCCCCTGATCGCCTCAGGGGCTGATCAGGCCGCTCGTCAGCACTTTTCCCTGGACCGTCCGCCCCTGCCAGGGCAGGTTGGCGGCCAGGGTGCCGATGGCCATCGCCCGCTCTTCAGGGCTGCTGGCTGCATCGGGGACGGTCCAGCTGACGTTGGGGTCGTAGAGCAGCCATTGCCGGCTGCCTGGGTTCAGGGCCGGCGGCTCCAGGCCCAGGAAGGCTGCCGGTCCCCAGCAGAGGGCCTGCCAAAGCTGCTCTGGGCTCCATTGCCGGCGCACCACCAGTTCCTGCCAGAGCAGGGGCAGCACCAAGTGGAAACCAGCCAGGCCCGGCCGGCGCTGATCCAACGGCAGCAGCTGCTCCTCGGGATCCAGGGCGATGTGATGCACGGCTACGGCGCTGAGGATGCCGTCAGCCAGGGCCTCGATCAGGGCCTCGCGATCGCTGGCCGTGCCCAGGGACGGCACGAGCCTCCAGCCCTCTTCGCCTGGATCGAGATTGGCGCTGTCACTGACCAGATGCCACCAGCAGACACTGGCTGGCGGTCGCTTCTGGCGTTGTCGCAGCAGGGAAACGGCAGCGGCGGTGGAGACATTCATCAACTGCAGTGGCGCCTGAGGCAGGGCTTCCGCCAGGGCCAGCAGGCTTTGCAGGGGCAGGGTCTCACTGAGCACCGGATCCTGGGGCCAGCCCGCCCTCAGGGCCTCCACGCCTTCACGGACGAAGCCCTGCTGGCACAGCGCCGGATCACGGGGAGCGATCAGAACCGGTCGGCTGTCCATCTCGGCCAGCCGCCAGCCACGTTCGAGCAGAGCCAGCGGCGGCAGGTGGTCATCGGTGGCCAGGCCGATGGCTCCAGCCGCCAGTTGCTCGGCGTGGGGGGCCAGTTCTTCGTCCAGGCCGCGGCGGCTGAAGCTGCCCCAGAATTTCAGTGCCGGCCATTCCGGTCCGGGCAGGGGCTGCAGCAGCTCCGGCTGGTCACGCCAGCGTTCGGCGCGCGGCAGCAGCGCCACGGTGCCATAGCCGCCGAGGGCGGCCGCGCTGCGGAGGCTGGCGGCGGTTTCGGCGGTCCCGCCCAGTGGCTGCTCCAGGGTGCTGTGGGGGTCGATCAGCGCTGGGGCCAGCAGCAGCGACTGAGCCGCTTCCCCAGAGATCCCGCCGCTGGCCGCCTGCTGCCGGGCTTCGGCGCCGAAGGCCAGCAACGTGGGGCCCTCGATCAGCACATCCTCGTGCTGAAGCGGAACGCTGGCTCCGCGAAGGATCTGAACCTGGTTCAGCAACCGCGTGGCCATCGGCGCGATCCTCAGAGGGCTCCAGCGGCGGTGCGATCGAGAACGCCGCCGAGGTGGGCGGTGATGTTCAAGGCGGTGACGGTGGGCGGCTCGCTTGGGCCCTGGGGGTGGTCGATCACGGTGACCCCGCCATTGCCCTGCTTGATCGCCCAGATATCGCCGGGGCCGAGGCCGAGCAGGGCGCACAGGATCGCCTTGTTGACAGCGTCATGGGCAACCACCAGGGCGGTTTCACCGGGAGCGAGGCTGGCGACGATGCGCCCCCAGGTGTCCATGGCCCGCTCCCAGACCTGCTGGATCGATTCGCCCTCGGGCATCTGCACGATCTCTGGGGCCCGTTTCCAGTCGGCCAGCAGCTGGGGCCAACCTTCGCCGATCTCCGATTCCAGGCAGCCCTCCCAGAGACCTGTCTCTTATACAC
>JBEDHF010000033.1:0-3343 GCA_041174245.1 Cyanobacteriota bacterium | reverse complement strand
CGTTCAGGGCTCCTGAGTCAGGGCCCGCACCGTGGCGGCCACCAGGCCCGGCAGGTCGTGCGGATCCGCCTCGGCATCCAGGCGTGAGAGCAGCGCCTGGCAGCGGCGGCTGGTCTGGGGGCCGATCGAAACCACGGCCACCTCCTGCAGGTGTGCCTGCCAGTCGGCGCCGAAGTGGCGCTCCAGCAGCTCCGCCGTGTGGCTCACGGTCTTGCCGCTGCTGAAGGTGATCGCGGCCACCTCGCCCTGGGCCAGGGCCGCGGCGGTGGCGGCCGGCAGGCCGTCGGGGCAACGGCTTTCGTAGGCGGCCACCTCCACCACCCGCGCTCCGGCCTCGCCGAAGGCTTCAGCCAGCACGCTGCGGCCGCCGCTCTGCACCCGCGGCAGCAGCAGCCGCAGCCCCCAGCCCGACACCGGGAAATGCTCGATCAAGCTGTCGGCCACAAAGGCCGGGGGCACGAAATCGGCCGGGGCTCCCAGCGCCTCCAGCCGTTCGGCCGTGCGTTGGCCGACGGCGGCGATCCTGAGGCTGCGGGGGCGATCGGCCAGCCTGCGTCCCTGGCGCCGCAGCCGCTCCTCCACCGCTTCCACGCCGTTGCTGCTCGAGAGAATCAACCAGTGGAAGCTCTCGAGCTCCGCCAGGGCGTCATCGAGCGGACCGTAGTGATCCGGGGGACCGATCACCAGAGCCGGCAGGTCGAGCACGCGGGCGCCGGCATGTTCAAACAGCCGCCTGGCCTCGCCGAGCTGGCCCTCGGCCCGGGTCACCACCACGGTGCGGCCGCGCAGGGGTGCCTGATCGGGAACGGCTGGCATCGGTGCGGAGCTCATCGCCGGCAAGCGTGGCAGACGATCGTGCGATCGGAGCGTGGAGCCGCGGTCTGGGGCCTGGGCCTGGCGGCTGAGATCTGGCACGAGGGCCTGGTGCCTGGGGCTGGCGTGGCTGCTGCTGCCTCCGGGTTTCAGATCTCCAGGTTCACCAGCTCGCCGGCCTGCTGGCGCAACTTGGCGGCGTCCCCGGCCTGCCCCTGACGTTCGAGCAGGGCGATCGCCTGCCGGAAGCCGCTGCGGGCGGCGGTGATGTCGCCCTGCAGCAGGGCCACCAGGGCCCGGTTGCGGTGGCTGGCGGCGTGGGTCGGATCACAGGCCAGGGCCCGGTCGTAGGCGCTGGCCGCCGCCGCCAGTCGCCCCAGCTGCCGTTCCGCCAGGCCGAGTTGATACCAGCCCAGGGCCAGTTCCGGCGCGATCGCACAGGCCTGCTGGGCCAGCTCCCTTGCCGCAGCCCCCTGGCCATGCTCCAGCAGCAGCCCGGCCAGGTTGATCCGGGGCGCCAGGGTGATCCGGGCCGGCAGGGGCAGCTCCAGGGCCTGCTGATACAGCTGCGCCGCCCGATCAGGGTCGCTGCTTCCCAGGGCCAGGGCCAGGCCGCAGAGCAGTTCCAGCCGCTCCGGATGGGCCAGCGGCGGACAGTGGCGCAGGCCCCGCTCCAGCAGGGCCAGGCCCCGGCGGCGCCGGCCTTCGGCCACCTCCAGGGCGCCGAGCTTGGCGCAGGCGTAGGCGTCGTGGGGATGGCGGGCCAGCTCGGCCTCCATCGCCTGGCGCAGGCGGGCGGCCTTGTGGCCCTGGGCCAGCAGCTCCGGCCGGTAGCCGTCATGGTGCAGGGCTGGTTCCGGGCAGTCGGCGATCCGCCACTGGGGCTCTTGAGCGAGCAGGGCGCTGACGCTGGCATCCACCATCGAGTGGTACTGGCCGCTCCAGTGGATCCCCGGATGGCGGCGGAAGAGGCGGCTCACGCTCGAATAGGGCGCCTGGCTGGCGCCGGCCTCGAAGCGCAGCAGGTTGATCAGCAGCAGATCCGGCTCGGCCATCAGCGCCTGCAGCGGTTGCCGTGCCGCCGGCAGCAGCAGCTCATCGGCGTCGAGCACCAGCACCCAGTCACCGCTCAGCCATTGCAGGGCCTCGTTGCGGGCCGGCGCGAAATCGCCCGGCCAGGGGATGCTGTGCACGATTGCGCCGCAGCGTTCGGCGATCGCCACCGTGGCGTCGCTGGAGCCGGTGTCCACCACCACCATCTCGTCCACGAAGCCCGCCACCGACTGCAGGCAGGCCTCCAGCCGCTCGGCCTCATTGCGCACGATCATCGACAGGCTCAGGCGGCCCCGATCGGCGGTGGAAGGCTCAGGGGAGGTCATCAGTCGGTGAAGTCGCCGCCGCGGGCGCTTGTGCCCAGGCCGAGGGCCGTCAGCAGGTGTTGCTGGGCCAGGGGCATCTGGCCGGGAGAGTAGGCGGCCGGGCAGGTGGCGGGCAGCAGGGGCGCCAGCGTTTGCCAGAGGTAGGGGCTGCCATGCACCACCAGCCCCGCCAGGCGGCCTGCCTGCAGCAGCTGGCGCACGGCCGCTGGCCAGGGTTCTTGGCTGCCGGCGTCGCCGCGGAAGGGGTTGCCGCGCACGAACAGCTGCAGCAGCACCGGACCGCCGCCGAGCCGCTCCAGATCCAACGGTGCCTCGGCCTGATCGCGCCAGGGCGCGATCCCATCGCCGGCCAGCAGGCAGGGCCGGAAGCCGTGGCGCTGCGGCAGCACCAGGGCCGGAGCCGTGGCGCCAAGGAAGGGGCAGGCCAGGCTGCGGTCGATCCTGATCAGATTGATGCCGCCCGCCGCCCCGGGCGGCGCGATCACGCCCGGGCCCTGCACCACCAGGGTGCGCTGCACCAGGGTGGCGGCCAGCTGCCGATCCTCGGCGCTCGGGCCCTCCTCCAGGGCCGGTTGCGGCAGCGGGGGCAGCGCCCAGCGCTCCAGGGCCTGCAGGCGCCGGGCGGCGGAGCGACGCAGGGCCGCTTCCTGCAGCCGACCGCTCGCCAGCGCCGCCTCCACGGCCTCGATTGCCGCCCAGGGATCGGCGGGCATCAGGGCCAGATCGGCGCCGGCCTCCAGGGCCAGCACCACCGCCTCGCCGGCGCCATGGCGGGCGCTGATCGCCTCCATCACCAGCGCATCGGTGATCACCAGCCCCTCGAAGCCCAGCTCCTGGCGCAGCAGGCCGGAGAGCACCGCCGGCGAGAGGGTGGCCGGCTGCTCCGGATCGAGCGGCTCCAGCACCAGATGGGCGCTCATCACGGCCGCGATCTCGGCCGCGATCGCCGCTCGGAACGGCGGCAACTCCACGGCCTCCAGGCGCTCCCGGCTGTGGGGCAGCCGTGGCAGCGCCAGGTGCGAATCGACCGCCGTGTCGCCATGGCCGGGGAAATGCTTGGCGCAGCCCAGCACCCCCTGGCGCTGCAGGCCGCGGCTGAAGGCCGTCACCAGCGCCGAGACCGTGGCCGGATCCTCCCCCCAGGCCCGCAC
>JBEDHF010000032.1:0-3946 GCA_041174245.1 Cyanobacteriota bacterium | reverse complement strand
CAGCGTCGTGCTGGCCCTGCTGTTGCTGCTCGCCGGTGTGCCGATGACCCTGCAGCCACCCCTGGCGGTGCAGACCCTGGCGGGTTCGCTGCAGTGGTTGCCCCGCGGCCCGATCGCCCTGTTTGAGGCGATCAAGCTCCTGGGGGAAAACGGCGGTGGCTTCCTGGCCGCCAATTCCAGCCATCCCTATGAGAACCCCTCGTTGTTCACGGATCTGCTGGAGACCTGGGCGATGCTGATCCTGCCCTTGGCCACGATCGAGGCCTTCGGGCGTGTTCTCGGTGATCGCCGGCAGGCTCGCGGCCTGATGCGGCTCGTGCTGACGCTGCTGGTGGCGGGCGCCGTGCTGGCGATGGCCGCCGAGCAGGCCGGCAATCCGGCCCTCGCCCCCTGGCTGAGCGGTCCGAATCTTGAGGGCAAGGAGCTGCGCTTCGGGGCGGTGCTCAGCGGCTTCTGGGCGGCGGTCAGCACCGGCACGATGACGGGAGCCACCAATGGATCGTTCGAGGCGCTGATGCCTGCGAGCGTGCTGATCGCCCTGTTCAACCTGCTGCTGCAGGTGCTGGGTGGCGCCCAGGGCCTCGGCATCGCCCTGCTGCTGGTGTTTGTGCTCCTTTCGGTGTTTCTCGCCGGTCTGATGGTCGGGCGCACACCCACCTATCTCGGCCGCCGCCTCGATCAACCGCAGGTGATGTGGGCCAGCCTCGTGCTGCTGATTCACCCCCTGGTGGTGCTGGTGCCAGCGGCCCTCACCCTGGCGCAGGCCGCCCCGTTGGCGGCGGTGCAAGGCGCTGATTCCCATGCCCTCACCCAGGTGGCCTACGAATACGCCTCGGCGGCCGCCAACAACGGCAGTGGCCTCGAGGGGCTGGCCGATGGCAGCCTTTGGTGGAATCTCTCCACCAGCTTCAGCCTGGTCGGCGGCCGCTACCTGCCGATCGCGGCCCTGCTGGCCCTCGCCGATGGCTTCCGCCGCCAGCCCCTGCTTGCGGCGGGCCCCGGCATGCTCCGCACCGATACGCCGCTGTTTCTGGGTCTGACGGCCGCCGTGATCCTGATCCTGGGCGTCCTCACCTTCCTGCCGCTGCTGGCCCTGGGCCCCCTGGCCGAGCTGCTCGGTCAGGCCGGCTGATTCCACGGATGACCGCCTCCCGCCGGGTGCTGTTTGCGCGCATGCCCCGGGGCCCGCGGCAGCAGCGGCGCTATCTGCCCCGCCCCCAGTGGCAGGGCCTGGGCCGGCGGGCCTGCCTGCAGGCCCTGCGCAAGCTCGATCCGCGGTTGGCGATCGCCAATCCGGTGCTGTTCGTGCTCTGGTGCGCCAGTGTCCTGGCGCTGCTGCTCACGATCGAGCCGCGCTTGTTCGATGCCTGGGCACCGCTGGAGCAACGGTCTTTCAATGGCCTGATCAGCCTCACCCTGCTGGCGACGCTGCTGTTCGCCAATCTGGCCGAGGCGCTGGCCGAGGGGCGCGGCAAGGCCCAGGCGGAAGCCTTGCGCCGCAGCCAGGGTCTCACCCAGGCCCGGCGCCTGCAGCCCGATGGCAGCACCACGTTGGTGCCTTCCTCAGCGCTGCGTCGGGGTGATCGGCTGCTGGTGCAGGCCGGTGATCTGATCCCGGCCGATGGCGAGGTGATCGAGGGGATGGCCTCGGTGGATGAATCGGCGATCACCGGTGAATCGGCGCCGGTGCTGAAGGAGGCCGGCGCCGAAGGGGGCGGCTCGGTCACCGGCGGCACCACGGTGCTTTCGGATCAGCTCACCGTGCAGGTCAGCGCTGATCCGGGCCACGGATTCCTCGATCGGATGATCGCCCTGGTGGAGGGCGCCAGGCGCAGCCGCAGCCCGAATGAGATCGCCCTGACGGTGCTGCTGGCGGTGCTCACCCAGGTGTTTCTGATCGCCGTCGCCAGCCTGTTGCCCCTGGCGGCATTTCTCGGCCAGGCGCCGCCGCTGGTGCTGCTGGTGGCCCTGCTGGTGGCCCTGATCCCCACCACCATCGGCGGCTTGCTGAGCGCGATCGGCATCGCCGGCATGGATCGGGTGGCCCAGTTCAATGTGATCGCCACCTCAGGCCGCGCCGTCGAGGCCGCCGGTGATGTCAGCACCCTCGTGCTCGACAAGACCGGCACGATCACCCTTGGCAACCGGTTGGCGGAGGAGTTCCTGCCGCTGGCAGGCCAGAGCCCGGCGCTGCTGGCGACGGCGGCCCTGGCGGCCAGCGCCTTCGATCCGACCCCGGAGGGCCGCTCGATCGTGCAGCTGGCCGAACGGCTCGGTGCGGTGCTGCCCTTTGAGGCCAGCGCGGCCCGCGGCCTGCCCTTTTCCGCCCGCACCCGGATGAGCGGCAGCGATACGGCCGATGGCCTGGAGTACCGCAAGGGGGCGGTGGAGGCGATCAAGGGCTTTGTGCGCTCCCGTGGCGGCAGCGTGCCGGACGATCTCGATCAGCGCTTCGCCGAGGTGTCGCAGCTGGGGGGGACACCGCTGGCGGTCTGTTGCGGCGCCGTGGTGCTCGGGGTCGTTCACCTCAAGGACATCATCAAACCCGGCCTGCGGGAGCGGTTCGAGCAGCTGCGCCGGATGGGCATCCGCACGGTGATGCTCACCGGCGACAACCCGATCACCGCCGCCGTGATCGGCCGCGAGGCTGGCGTGGATCAGGTGATCGCCGAAGCCACCCCGGAGGACAAGATCGCCGTGATCGTCCGCGAGCAGCGCCGCGGTCGGCTGGTGGCGATGACCGGCGACGGCTCCAACGATGCCCCGGCCCTGGCCCAGGCCAATGTCGGGGTGGCGATGAATTCCGGCACCCAGGCTGCCAAGGAGGCCGCGAACATGGTTGACCTCGACAGCGATCCGACGAAGCTGATCGACATCGTCACCATCGGCAAGCAGCTGCTGATCACCCGCGGTGCCCTGACCACCTTCTCGATCGCCAATGACATCGCCAAGATCTTCGCGATCCTGCCGGCCCTGTTCGCCGATCTCGGCCTTGGGCGTCTGAATGTGATGGCTCTGGCCTCGCCCCGGTCGGCGATCCTCTCGGCGATGGTGTTCAACGCCCTGATCATTCCGGCTCTGGTGCCGCTGGCCCTGCGCGGCGTTCCCTTCCGGCCGCTCTCGGCTGAGCAGCTGCTGCGCCGCAACCTCCTGATCTTCGGCGTCGGCGGCGTGGTGACGCCGTTCATTGGCATCAAGCTGATCGATCTCAGCCTCGGGCTGTTCAGGCTTGTCTGAGCTCGCGCCTGATCGGCTGCCGATGCCGCTTCGTGTCTGGTTGCCGCTGCTGATCACGGCCGCCACCCTGCTGCTCGCCCCCTGGGTCGGCGGCGCCCAGCCGCCGCTGCAGAGCCATGCCCTGGCCCTGCTGCTCTGCCTCACCCTCAGCCTCAGCGGCGTTCTCTTCGCCGTGATCCTGCAGCCGGAGCGCTTCGGATGAGTGGGCTGCGGTCGCTGCTGGCCGCCTTGCGCCTCACCCTGGTGCTCTGGCTGCTGAGTGTGGTGGTGACCACGGGGCCGCTGCTGCTGCTGGCGCCGTGGCTGGCGCCAGCGCAGGCCGAGGGCAGCCTGCTGCGCCGCGATGGTGTGGTCGTCGGCTCGCGCCTGATCGGTCAGCCGGCGCCGTTGGCGGGCTACCTCCAGGGCCGTCCGGGCCTCAACCCCCATCGGGCTGCGGCAGATCCGGAGCTGGCGGCACGGGTGGCGGCGGCCGCGGCGGTCTGGCAACGGCAGGGGATGGCGACCCCGGCGCCTGCCTTGCTGCTCGATTCCGGCTCCGGCGTCGATCCCCACCTTCCCTTGGCGGCGGCCCGCCAGCAGTTGCCGCGGCTGGCGGCAGCGCGTGGCCTCTCGCTGGTCGAGCTGGAGCAACTGCTGAAGCAGGCGCAGCAGGGGCCCTGGCGCCTGCAGGCGATCGAGCCGGTGGTGAATGTGCTGGTCTTCAACC
>JBEDHF010000031.1:0-4500 GCA_041174245.1 Cyanobacteriota bacterium | reverse complement strand
TCCCCGCATGGGCCTGGTGGGGCGGGCCGTGGACCTGATCCGCCACGAGCCGGTGTACGACGAAGTCTTCCGCTACGTGTTCGGCGAGACGCTGGTGTTCGAGACCCTCGAGCATGCCCGTCGTGAGCTGGGACGCTGCCGGGCCGTGACCCTGGAGGGGGAGTTGCTGGAGCGCAGCGGTGCCATGACCGGCGGCAGCCTGCAGCAGCGCAGTGGCCAGCTCAGCTTCGGTCTCAGCAGCGACCAGGACGACGCCGAACCGCTGCGGCGGCGCCTGCTGGAGCTGGGCGAAAGCCTGGTGATCTGCCGGCGCCAGGAGAGCGACCTGGCCCAGGAGCTGGAACGCCGCCGGCCGCTGCTGCAGAAGCAACAGCAACAGCTGGCGGCCCTGGATGCCGAGCGCCAGGCGGCGGAACGGGGCCAGGAGCCGCTGCTGCAACGCCAGGCGCAACGGCAGCAGCGGCTGCAGCAGCTCGATGCCGCCCTGCAGGAAGACAACGAACGGCTGCAGGCCCTGGCCGGCCTGCTTGAACCCCTGCAGCAGCAGCTTGAGCAGCTCGAGCAGCAGGAGAGCGCCGCCCAGACGGATCAGGATGGCGCCCGCTGGCAGGGCCTGCAGGAGGAGCTGGAGCTGGCCGACCGCAACCTCACTGCTGCCCGTGCGCAGCGTGACGGCCTGCTCAGCGCCCGGCGCGAACGGGAGCTGGCCGCCGAGCGGATGGCCGATCAGCTCAAGGCCCAGGCCCTGGAGGAGCAGCGGCTGGCCGACGAGGTGCTGGCGCTGGTGCAGGAGCGCCAGCAGTGGAAGCAGCAGCAACAGGCTGATCAGGAGCGGCGCCAGGAGCTGGAGCAACGCCAGTCGGATCTTCAGGTGCGCTTCGGCGCCAGCCGCCAGGCCCGCGATGCCGCCGAAGCGACGATCGGCGCCCTGCGCCAGGGCCTGCAGCAACGCCAGTGGACGCTCGACCGGCTCGGCGAGGAGCGGCTGTCGCTTGAAGAGCAGGAGCGCAGCGACCGCAGGCGGCTGATGGAACTGGAGCAGGCCCTGCCCGATCCGCTGCCGGAGATCCCCGAAGCGGTGCGCGCCGCCGGCCTCGAGGCCCTGCAGGCCAGCCTGCGCCAACTGCAGCAGCGGATGGAAGCGCTGGAGCCGGTGAACATGCTCGCCCTCGACGAGCTGGAACAGCTGGAACAACGCCTGGCCGAGCTGGAGGAGCGGCTGCAGGTGCTGCAGAACGAACGCGAAGAGCTGCTGCTGCGGATCGAAACGGTGGCGACCCTGCGCCAGGAGGCCTTCCTGGAGGCCTTCCAGGCGGTGGACCGCCACTTCCGCGAGATCTTCGCCGGCCTCTCCGACGGCGAAGGCCACCTGCAACTGGAGAATCCGGAGCAGCCACTCGAAGGCGGCCTGACCCTGGTGGCCCATCCCAAGGGCAAGGCCGTGCGGCGCCTGGCCTCGATGTCCGGTGGGGAGAAATCGCTCACGGCCCTGAGCTTCCTCTTTGCCCTGCAGCGCTTCCGCCCCTCGCCCTTCTACGCGCTCGATGAGGTCGACAGCTTCCTGGACGGCGTCAATGTGGAGCGCCTGGCAGCCTTGATCGCCAACCAGGCCGGAGCCGCCCAGTTCCTGGTGGTGAGCCACCGCCGGCCAATGATCGCCGCCGCCACGCGCACGATCGGCGTCACCCAGGCCCGCGGCGCCCACACCCAGGTGGTGGGGTTACCCCCCGCAGCCTGATCCACCCATCTGCGCCACAATGGCCCTGATCGACCCCGCAGCCCGACGTACGGCCGACCGGATTTGACCTCCTCCATCCCCCCTGCCGCCGATCCGGGTTCCGCTGCCGCTCCCAGCGATCGCCTCTGGCTGCGCTCGGAGCTGATGGGCACCCAGGTGATCACGCGCGACACCGGCCGGCGCCTCGGCGTCGTCGGCGAGGTGGTGGTCGATATCGATCGGCGTGAAGTGGTGGCCCTCGGGCTGCGCGACAACCCCCTGACCCGCTTTCTGCCCGGCCTGCCGCGTTGGATGCCGCTGGAGCAGATCCGTCAGGTGGGCGATGTGATCCTGGTGGAATCCGCCGATTCCCTGGCCGAAGGCTTCAACCCGGAGCGCTACAGCAAGGTGATCAACTGCCAGGTGGTCACCGAGGCGGGCGAGCAGCTCGGGCGGGTGCTCGGCTTCAGCTTTGACATCGAGACCGGCGAACTGACCACGTTGGTGCTCGGGGCCCTCGGTGTGCCCCTGCTCGGCGAAGGGGTGCTCAGCACCTGGGAGCTTCCGGTGGAGGAGGTCGTGAGCAGCGGCCCCGACCGGATCATCGTGTACGAAGGCTCCGAGGAGAAGCTCAAGCAGCTGGGCACGGGCCTGCTCGAAAAACTGGGCGTCGGCGGCCAGAGCTGGGAGCAGGAGGAGCGCGACCGCTACCGCGCCTCGATGGTGCCTGTGGAGAACCAGCTGGCCGCGGGTGCTCCAAGCCGGCAGGAGCAGCGCCTGATTCAGCCCTCCAGCGCCCGGGCGATGGAGCGCGATGAGGACTACGACTACGTGGAACTGGAGGAACGGCGTCAGCAGCAGCCGATGCGCCAGCGCCGGTATCTCGATGAAGAGGGCGGCGATCGCTACGGCGAGCCGCAACGGCGTTACGGCGAACCCGAGCCAGGCCGTTACCGCGACCCTGAGTCGCGTTACCGCGACGGCGACCCCGAGCCGCGCTCTCGCGAAGAGCGCGAGGGTCGCCGGAGCGCCTCTCGCTATGACGACGAGGACGTTGGCCGAGACGAGAACGTTGGCCGAGTCGACGGCCTTGGCCGAGACGATGGCAAGGGCCGGGGCCGGGACGAGGGCAGCGGCCGTCGTCCCCTTGATCTGCAGGATCCCTGGTGACTGGGAGCTGCCACCAGAGCCTGGGGGCTCAGGCGGCCTGAACCGCGATCGGATCGATCAGCGGCTCAGGCCCTTCACGCGGCTCAGGCTTCCTTGAAGGCCAGGGAGGCCGAATTGACGCAGTAGCGCTGTCCGGTCGGCGCGGGGCCGTCGTTGAAGCGATGGCCGAGATGGGAACCGCAGCTGGCACAGAGGATCTCGGTGCGCACCATGCCGTGGCTGCTGTCGGTGCGGACATGGATGGCATCGCTCTTGATGCCATCCCAGAAGCTGGGCCAGCCGGTACCGGAATCAAACTTGGTGTCGGAGCTGAACAGCTCGGCATCGCAGCAGATGCAGCGGTAGGTGCCACGCCCTTTGTGGTTCCAGTAGGCACCGGTGAACGGGCGCTCAGTGCCGGCCTCGCGGGTGACGCGGTACTGCTCCTCGGTCAGACGGGAGCGCAGATCCGCCTCATCCAGGGGCTGGGGGGACGCCGCCGCGCCGGGAGCTTGCTCGTGGGCCATGGCCAAGGGTTCAGCTTCAGGGCCGCAGCCTAGAAAGCCGAAGCCACCGCTCACGATGGCGGCAGCAGCTGCTCCACCAGTTCCGCCAGGGCCGTGACGGCGCCGGGCTGGCCGCGCAGGGAGCGCAGGTCCTCGCGCATCCCCTGCAACCGCTCTGGAGAGGCCAGCCAGTCGGCCGCCTCGGCGGCGATCGCCTCCGGCATGACCGTGCCCACCCGTTCCGGCACCACCGCCCGGCCGGCGCTGATGTTCGGCCAGGCCAGAAAGCCGTGGTTGCGCATCCGCCAGAGCGCCAACAGCCGCCCCAACAACCAGCGCAGTCCTGGCAAGCGGGCCAGGAGGCCAAGACCGCCATCCCAGGCCTGCATCACCTCCAGGTGCTGGGTGGGCACCAGCACCAGCATCGGCACCCCGAGGGCACCCAGTTCAGCGGTGTTGGCACCGACCGTGGTGAGCGCCAGGGCGCACTGACTGAGGGCGCCATGCACCGGATGCTCCTCCAGCAGCACGATCTCCGTGCCAGCGGCCGTGCGCAACCGCCGCTGACCGCCGGCGGCCGCTGACGGCGCAAGCAGCTCCGGCTCACCGGCGGCATAGGCGGCCGCGATCGGATTGGCGGCGCCCGCATAACGCAGCAGGTCGTCGACGCTGGCGGTTGGAGCCAGCGGCAACAGGAACCGGCAACCGGGACGCAGCCGTCGCAGACGATCAGCGGTCTCGAGCAGGAACGGCATCCCCACCGCCAACTTCGCCCCCTTGGAGCCAGGCAACAGGGCCACCCACTCGCCGGCGGGCAGGGGGGCTTCCTCGCGGGAGTCGGCCGAGAGATCGGCCATCAGATCCCCCACCACCGTGCACCGGGAGCGCCAGCGCGGATGCAGACGCTCGGCCGCTTCCAACCCCATGGCAGCGATGCGGTCGTTCCAGAGGGGCCAGCGGGCCACCCATTCGGCATAGGTGAGGTGCCGATAGCCCAGACGCGCCGACAGCAGCACCGTCCAGAACTGATCGCCGCCAAGAAAGACCACCACCCCCCGCCGCGGCCAGGGACCGAAGCGACGGGGCCGCAACAGCAGCCACCAGAAGCGATCGGCGGGCAGGATCCGC
>JBEDHF010000030.1:0-4936 GCA_041174245.1 Cyanobacteriota bacterium | reverse complement strand
TGGAGCAGGCGGGACATCGGGCCTGCATCAGTGGCGTGATGCCCGGCCAGATCCGCACAGAGGCGCCCTGGTCGGAGCTGCTTGCTGTGGCGAGCAGTATCAGCTGAGCCGTTGCAGTCCCGGAAGTTGTCCTTGGCGCGCTAGATAGGTACTCCCATTCACTGCTAAGGCCATGGCCTCTGAAATTTTCGGGATCGCCGCTGTGTTCTGGGTGCTGATCCCGGTCGGTCTGGTCGGTGGTGCCCTGCTGCTGAAGGTTCAGGGCGACTGAGCTCCAGACACTTCAGTTCCGCAAGCCCGCTGGCCCGTGAGGCTGGCGGGCTTTTGTTGCGGCCGTTGTGCCAGCAGCTGGGCCTCGGCCCGTGTTTGAGACGGCCGATCGCGCCCCCCTCCCTGGCCGTTTAGGCTCAGAGGCCCTTAACACTCGTCAATGAAAGTTCTGGTTGTCGGTGGAACGGGCACCCTCGGCCGCCAGATCGCTCGACGAGCCCTGGACCAAGGCCATCAGGTGCGTTGTGTGGTCCGCTCACCGCGGAAGGCGGCCTTCCTGCAGGAATGGGGCTGTGAGCTCACCCGCGGCGATCTGCTCGAACCGGCCAGCCTGGATTACGCCCTTGAGGGGCAGGAGGCGGTGATTGATGCGGCCACCGCCCGGCCCACAGACAGCGACAGCATCTACACGATCGATTGGCAGGGAACCCTCAACCTGCTCGATGCCTGTGGCCGTGCCGGCCTGAAGCGCTTCGTGTTCCTGTCGCTGCTCAATGCCGACAAGCACCGCGATGTGCCCCTGATGGACATCAAGGTCTGCCTTGAGGAGCTGTTGCAGGCCTCACCGCTCGACTACACGATCCTCAGGGGCGTCGCCTTCATGCAGGGCGTGATCAGCCAGTTCGCGATTCCGGTGCTGGAGAACCAGACGGTCTGGGTCAGTGGCAGTCCCACCCCGATCGCTTACATGAACACCCAGGATGTGGCTCGCTTTGCGGTGGCCGCCCTGGACCGTCCGCAGACCGTGCGTCAGGCCTTCCCGGTGGTCGGTCCCCAGGCCTGGACCACCTCCGAGGTCACCCAGCTCTGTGAGAAGTACAGCGGCCGTTCCGCCCGCAGCTACCGGGTGCAGCCCTTCCTGATCCGGCTGATGCAGTCACTGGCCGCGTTCTTCGAGCCCGGCGTCAATGTGGCCGAGCGGCTCGCCTTTGCCGAGGTCACCGGCGGCGGCGTCCGTCTGGATGCGCCGATGGAGGCCAGCTACGAGGCCTTCGGTCTCGATCCGGCCGACACCACCACCCTGGAGGACTACCTCAAGGAGTACTACGACACGATCCTGCGGCGGTTGCGCGAGCTCGAGGCCGATCTCGACAAGGACGCCAAGAAGAAACTGCCCTTCTGAACCCTCCCGCGCCACGGGCCTTTGATCCGACGCGCAAACCCTGGCGGCCAGTCACGTCTCCGGCACGTTTCCCAACTCTGGTGCCTGGGGGTGGCTGATCAGGTCGTGGCGGCCGGCCAAAGGCGTCCGTCAGTCAAAGGCTTCCGTCAGTCCAAGGTGTCCGTCAGTCCAAGGCGTTGGCGGTGGTTGGCTAACCCTGGCTAACCCGCGCCAACAACATGGTCCCGAGGCGGACCCGACGGCGCTTCGTGCCTCTGCAGCGCTGAGACGGGGTGTCATGGGATGGCATGGCCTTGGCTCACCCTTGCTGACTCTCGGGTTCAACGTTGGTCTGAGGCCTGGCTGACCGCGCCTGCACAGGCACCTCCTTGTCGGATCGTGCTTCGCTCGCGCCAGGACAAGGGCAGGCGCCGCGTTGCAGGGGGTCGGGCCCGTCGTTGGTCGCGGGCGGTTGCGGCCGATTCAGATCTTCAGTGCTGCAGCCCTTGGGAGTTTGTGTCCTCTGGCTGGGGTGCTGCAGGGCGGCGGCGGCCGGTCAGCGGTGTCCGCCAGCCCAAGGGGTCGCTCAAGGTTGGCGAACCCTTGGCTAACTCTCGGCATCAACCTCTGCCGAGGCCTGCCCGAGTGCGCCTCATGCATCTGCAGGGCTGAGGCGGCTTGCCAAGGGATGGCAAGGCGTTGGTTCACCCCGGCCACCATTGGGAATGCGTTGTGGCCACTCCTGGGGATCAGGTTCTGCTTGCCCCGGCGCGCGGCGGCGGGGCTGCGCCGCAGGTCAGCCAGTCCCGTTGATCAGTACACTTGAACCATTGCGGTCGCTTCAGGATGTCGGTTGCCCAGATCAAGAACCTTCAACGGCGCCTGAGCCACCTCGAGCAGGAGGCGATCGAGGAGGTCAACCGGGCCTGTGGTCATGAGCTCTGGCAGAGCATCGGCTTCGATGCCCTCGACAGCCTCGAGGATGCGGATCGTCGTTCGCGCGCCAATTTCTATTACGGCCAGCTTCAGACCGTGCGCGAGCTGCAGCAGGTGCTGGGCTGAGGCCCAGGCTGAGCCTGAGAGTGGTGGCGAGGGCTTGCTTGGCCGAGCTTCCCTCCCGACGCGGCGTTGGTGGCTGCACCGACCCGGCTTTGGTGGCTTCACCTCTGATCCGGCCCAGGAGCACCTCCGGCCTGAACGCTCCAACCCAGAGCAGCCCTCGCAGTCGCTCCGGTCTGAACGCTCCAACCCTGACCAGCCTTCGCAGCCGCTCCGGTCTGATCAGAGCTTGAATGGCCCAACCCAAACCAGCGCAACCGTTCCGAGCAACCCCTCAGAAGCTCAGTTCCCTCCAATCGCTCGGGGTGTCCCATCGTTCCAGCCCAAGATCGCTTCAGGGCTTCATCGCTTTAGGGTCTCCCCTCACCGGCTCCCAGCAGGGCCAGTTCAGAGCCTCCCGGCAGGGCTTCAGCCTCAGCGCAGGGCCATCGCAGGGCCTCCTGTCAGGGCTTCAGCCTCAGCGGTCCTGACCGGCGCCGTCATCCCCAGTCGCTGCCAGCACGGTGTCCAAGCCGCCCTATCCCCAGCCACCGCCTCTGCCGCCCTTCCCTCCGCCGGCGCGACCGCCGCGGCCGGATCTATGCCCCCGCCGCAGCACGGCCTGCAGCCGCTCCGCTTCCCCGGCGGTCACCGGGCGCCACTGACCAGGCTCCAGTCCTGCCAGGGTGAGGGGAGGTTGGTCGTCCATCAGATCGATCGCCACCCGCAGCAGCCGCAGGGTCGGCAGGCCCACGGCGGCGGTCATCCGTCGCACCTGGCGGTTGCGTCCCTCCCGCAGCTCGATCTCCAGCCAGCTGGTCGGTACCTGCAGGCGATGGCGGATCGGTGGGTCCCGAGGCGGCAGCTGAGGGTCTTCCAGAGCCCGGGCCTTCGCCGGCAGCGTCTGCCGCCCCTGGATCATCAGGCCCCGGCCCAGCGTTTCCAGGGCTTCGGGGCAGGCCGCCACGGCGCCCTCCACCTGCACCCAGTAGCGCCGCCAGTGGCCCCAGGCTGGATCGGTGAGGCGTTGCTGCAGCGGCCCGCAGTCGGTGAGCAGCAGCAGCCCTTCACTGTCGGCATCCAGCCTCCCCACCGGATAGACGCCGGGCTGATCGATGTGGCTGCCCAGACAATCCCAGGCGCTCCCCGGTTCAGGGGTGAACTGGCTCAGGACGCCATAGGGCTTGTGGAAGAGCAGAGTGGTGGCCATCGCCTGCCGTGGCAAGGACGGGCGATGGTCAGGAGGGGTGGCGCAGCCGCCAGAGATTGACCACGCCGATGGAGATCAGCAGCAGGCCGACATCAAGGCTGAGGGGTGGCAGGATCATCGGCCTCGAGGGTGAAGGGCACAACCTAAGGTGGAAGCAGCAGTTTGAAGTTTCCTGGCGGCAACGCCTGCAGCTCCCGCATGATCGAGACCTCCGGCATCATCGAAAAGGAACAGGGCAACGGCTTTTATCTCGTCACCCTGGAGCAGCCGGCCGGCCACCAGTGTCTGTGCCGCGCCGCCGGCAAGCTGACCAAGAACCGCATCAAGCTGCTCGCCGGCGACAAGGTGCTCGTTGAGATCACCCCGTACGACCTCACTCGCGGTCGGATCACCTTCCGCGAGCGCAATGCCGGTGCCACCGGCCCTCGCCCCGCCGGCAACCGTCCCGGCGGCCCTCGCCGCCGCTGATCACCAGGGCCCGCGCTGTGGTTGCCTCGGCAGCCCTGAGCCTCGCCCTCAGGCGGGCACCGGGCTGGTGAGGCAGGCCTCGATCGCCGCCTTGATCTCACGGCGCTGGCGCACGCCGCGCCACTGCTGCACCAGGGCCTTGTCCTTGAACAGTTGCAGGGTCGGGGTACCGGTCACTCCCGCCTGCTGGGCGATCTCCTGTTCCGCCTCGATGTCGATCTCGATGCCGAGGGCCTGGCCGCCCAGCTCTTCGAGCACCCGCTTCAGCTGGGGCTTGAGCACGTGGCAGGGGCCGCAGGTGGGTGAGGTGTAGACCACCAGCAGCGGCCGCGGGCTGTCGTGGTACAGCTTGCGCAGGGCATAGCTGCCTTTCTGCCAGAGGGCGTTGGCATCAAAACTGTCGGCGGTCGTGGCTTCGGCTTCCACAGCGCTCGGGGCCGGTTCCGGATCCACCGGCGTGCGGCTCACCGTCACCGCCAGTTGGTTGTGGGTCAGCCAGCGTTCGGCGGCCAGGGCTGCCTGGCAGCCGCTGCCGGCTGCGGTCACGCCCTGACGCCATTCGGCATCGGCCACATCCCCGGCGGCGAAGACGCCATCCCTTGAGGTTTCCGGCCGGCCGGGTTCGGTCTGCAGGTAGCCGCGCGGATCGAGGGTCAGTTGGCCGTCGAAGAGCTGGGTGTTCGGGGTGTGGCCGATCGCATAGAACAGGCCGCGGATCGGCAGGGTCTCCTCTTCGCCGCTGCCATCGGTGGCGCGCAGGCGCAGACCGCTCAGCCAGTCATCGCCAAGGGCATCCACGGCCTCCCGGTGCCAGTGCACGGTGATGGCGTCATTGGCCAGCACCCGAT
>JBEDHF010000029.1:0-4717 GCA_041174245.1 Cyanobacteriota bacterium | reverse complement strand
ATCGCCGATCGCCTTGTTGAGATCGGTCGCGCTCGGCTCGCCGATCAGTTCGTAGGTGATGGTGCCGAGGTCTGAATGCTGGAAGCTGGCACTGGTCGGCGTCACGGCGGGCATCTCGGCGTCGAGACTGGAGTGTTCCCGCAGTCTGTGATGGTCGGCCTGGCCTGGCAATCACCGCCACTCAGACCGAGTCGGCCAGCTGCCGGGCCCAGTCGAGCACCTCGGCCACCCGCGCTTCGCTGGGGGCTTCGCAGTAGAGCCTCAGCAGCGGTTCCGTGCCGGAGAAGCGCAACATCAGCCAGTGGCTGGGGCCGAGGCGAAGCTTGATGCCATCGGTGCGGATCACCTCCCGGACCGCTGCTCCCGCCACCTCGGAGGGAGGCGTCGCGGCCAGCAGCGCCACCAGACGGCGGCGGCTGGCCATTTCGGGCAGGCGCAGGTCGAGGCGGTCATAGGCGGCAGCGCCACCGTGGGCCTGCTGCAGCGCATCGATCCGCTGACCCAGGGGCATCCCGCCCTCCACCAGCGCTTCGATCAGCAGCAGTGCCGCGAACAGGGCATCGCGCTCGGGCAGGTGCATGCCGAAGCCGACCCCCCCCGATTCCTCGCCGCCCACCAGCACCTCGCCAGCCAGCATCTCAGCGGCGATGTACTTGAAGCCCACTGCGTGTTCCAGCACCGGGCGACCCAGGCCTTCCGCCACTGCTTGCATCAGGTCGGAGCCGCTCACGGTCTTGACCACCGATCCCGGCAGCTGGCGGGCCCGGGCCAGGTGATCGATGAACAAGGGCATCAACAGCTGCGTGCTGCAGAAGCGGCCCTGCTCATCCACGGCGGCGATCCGGTCGCCGTCGCCATCGAACACGATGCCCACCGCCGGCCGGCCGGCCAGGGTGGAGGCGCGCACCTCGGCGATCAGCTGTCCCAGGTAGGGGGCCAGCGGTTCCGGCGGGTGGCCGCCGAACAGGGGATCGCGGTTGGAGCGGATCTCGCGTAGGTGGTCGCTGGCCACCGCCGCCGGCAGCAGGCGCGGCAGGCCGCCCGCCGCCGACCCGTGCATCGGGTCGACGATCACCTGCCAGCCGAGCCGTTGCAGACCGGTGCTCAGGGCCGCCGTGTCCAGGCGCTGTTGCAGGCCGGCCAGGTAGGTCCCCATGGCGTCGAAGCGCAGGGTGGTGCCCTGGATCGGCACGGACAGTCCGCCGGCCCGCAGCCGCGTCTCCACCCGGGCGGTCACGTCGCCTTCGACCGAGCCCCCGAAGGGCCCCTTGATCTTCAGGCCCAGCCATTCCGGCGGGTTGTGGCTGGCGGTGATCACCAGAGCGCCGAGGGCCTGCCGTTCCACCACCGCCCAGCTGGCCGCCGGCGTTGGGATGGCGGCTTCGGCCAGCACCGGCACCAGTTCGGCCCCGCGCACGGCGCTGGCGATCGCCTCGGCCAGCTCCGCCGCCAGGAAGCGGCGGTCGTAGCCGATCACCACTTCACGGCTGTGGAGCCCGGCCGGCGCGGAACTGGCCAGCTCACGGGCAGCGGCCGCCGCCACCGGTAGCAGGCGCTCGATCGTGAAATCGACCCCGAGGATGCCGCGCCAGCCATCGGTGCCGAACTGGATCGGGGTTGCTTCCAGGGGCAGGGGGGCGGAGGCCATCGGCGCAGGCAGCACTGAGCTGGTGTTAGCAGGTCAACGGTCCAGGCTGCAGCGCCTTAGCGTCGTTTGATGCTTCGGGCCGGCGGCCATGCAAGCCCTCACCGATCGGCTGTTGCGCAGCTGGCTGCGCTGTCGCCGCCGGGCCTGGCTCGATCGTCATGGCGATCCATCGCTGCGGCGCTGGACCGCCCATCGCGCCCTGCAGCTCCAGGACCAGGTGCGCAGTTTCCAGACGCTGCTCTCCAGCCGCCCGGGCCATGGTGAGGCCGCCTGTGCCGCCGGCGCGGCTGGGGTGGTTGGGCTGCGCCTGGCCGACACCCTGGCCGGGGGCCTGCGGGTGGAGGCCCATCCGCCGCTGCTGTTGCGCGAGGACGGCGCCAGCCGTTGGGGGGAGCACCGCTACCGGCCGGTGCTGGTGCGCCAGGGCCGCCATCTGACCCGCGATCAGCGCCTGCAGCTGGCGCTCTGGGGCCGTCTGTTGCAGGTGCATCAGCAGGCGCCTGTGCCCCAGGCCGTTGTGGTCGCCGGCAGCGGTACCGCCATGCAGCGGGAGCTGTTCCCGCTCGGCGCCGGACTGCAGGCGCAGCTGCAGGAGAGCCTGCAGCGTCTGCAGCTCGATCTGGAGCGCCGGGAGCCCCCCGAGCTGGTTAATGACCGCAAGAAATGCGTGCTCTGCAGCTGGCGCAGCCTCTGCGATCAGGAAGCTGGCGCCATCGGTCATCTGAGCGAGGTCAGCGGCATCGGCGGCAAGCGGCGCGATCTGCTGCTTGGTCTTGGCCTGGCCACCGTGGCGGATCTGGCCGCGGCCGATCCCGAGGGGCTGGCCGATCAGCTCGAGGCCCATGGCGAACAACACCGTGAGGCGGCGTTGGCCCTGGTCAGGCAGGCGCGGGTGCAGGTGCAGGGTGAAGCACGCCGGCTGGATACGGCCGTGGTGCTGCCTGAGCTGGCCACGGCCCCCGGCGTGCTCCTCTACGACATCGAATCCGATCCCGACGCCCGCGACGATTTCCTGCACGGCTTCGTGCTGCTGCAACGTCGACCCGATGGTTCTTGGCCGCCAGCCGCCGAGGCGCGCTATCTGCCGCTGCTGGCCCGCTACGAACACGGCGAAGCCCGGCTCTGGCGGCGGCTGTCGGCCCTGCTGCGCCGTTATCCGGATTGGCCACTGCTGCACTACGGCGAAACCGAACGGCTCACCCTCAGCCGCCTGGCCCAGCGCCAGGGAGCGTCGGCGGCTGAGCTCTCCCGGCTTCAGGGCCGCTGCCTGGATGTGCACCAACGCCTCCGGCAGCACTGGCTGTTGCCGGTGAACAGCTACGGCCTCAAGGCGGTGGCCCAGTGGATCGGCTTCCGCTGGAGCCAGAGCGGGGTGGATGGCGCCAGGGCGCTGCTGTGGTGGCGCCAGTGGCGGCTGGCGGATCCGGGGCGCCTCACCCCAGCCCGCCACGACAATCTGCGGCGGATCTTCCGCTACAACCGCGACGACAATCTCGCCACCTGGGCGGTGGTGTCCTGGCTGCTCAATCCCCCGGCAGGCTGAACGCCTCCGGCACCGACAGCTGCAGCTGTGGAGCGCTGCCATCGGGAGCGCTGCCCTCGGCGGCGGTGGCTGGCAGCAGAACCGGCGCCTCGAGCGCTGTGCGGCGCACCAGGGCCAGGCCGATCAGCAGCACCGTTTCGGCCTGGTGCTCGCCCGTTTCGGGGCCCACCGGCGGCGCTGCCTTCAGGCGGAGCAGCGTTGTGATCCGCCCCGCCCGTTCGCCGGCGGGGGTGCTCAGGAGCTGGCCGGGTTGCACCAGTTCCAGCCAGCGTTCGGCCTGCTCGGCCGGCCCTCGCCAGTGCCAGCGCCGCAGCTGCTGTTTGATGCCGTCGTAGGTGACGAGCCGCGCCAGGGTTTCCTGGCCGACGTAGCAGCCCTTGTTCAGGCTCACCCGCGACGCCAGACCCAGTTCAAAGGGATTGGTGTCGCCATTCAGTTCTGCCGGTGCAGCGGCCTGCCCCTGGTGGATCCGCCAGGCTTCGGCTGCTTCCGCGGTCAGAGCAGGGATGTCCACCAGCTCCGGCGGCAGGGCGGTGTCTGCCCGCAGCACCCACCGCGAGGGTCCGAGCCGAAAGCCCTGGCTCCCGGCCGCGTCGAGGGGCTGCCACAGATCCTGATCAACCGCTGCGCTTGCGCCTGCGCCTGCGCCTGCAGTGGCGGTGGAAGTGGCGGCAGCGGCAGGCCCGGTTTCGATCAGGCGCACCGGTTCAGCCAGCCCCAGGGTCACCTGATCGGCGGGAAAGAGCACCCGGTCGAGCTGCTGGCGCACCAGCGCGCCATCGCCGGCGCTGATCACCAGCCAGGCGCCGTTGGCATCGGCCAGCACGTCCACCAGGGCGGTGACCCGGGCGGTGGGGCTGAGGCAGCAGCTGCGGCGCCACTGGCCCGGGCGGGCCAGCTGCAGGTCCTGGCTGCTCTGGCCATGCAGGAAGCGCAGGCTGTCGGGCCCATCGAGCCGCAGGAGGGTGGCGGCCTGCTCGTGGCGCCAGGGAGCCTCGGGCGCGCTGAGCGGCCAGGGCGTCGGCTGGGACGCCGATGGTTGAGGGGTGCTCTCCATGGTCAGGTGCCCGGGGCTGCGGCCGCGGCGATCGCCTCGAGCTGAAACAGGCTGCGCAGTTCCAGTCCAGCGGCTTCAAGGGCGTCCTGGCCCCCTTCCTGGCGATCGACGATCGTCACCACCCGCTGCACCCGATAGCCGGCCTCGCGCAGTTGATGGACGGCCTTGAGGGACGAGCCGCCGCTCGTGACCACGTCTTCCAGCACCGTGATCACCTGGCCGGGCTCCGGCAGGGGGCCCTCCAGCCAGGCGCCTGTGCCGTGGCCCTTGGCCTCCTTGCGCACGATCAGGGCATCGAGGCTGCGGCCCTCGAGGGCGGCACTCAGGGCCACAGCGCTGACGAGGGGATCGGCGCCCAGGGTGAGACCGGCCACCGCCACGGCTTCGGCCTCCACCTCCGCCAGCATCAGGGAGCCGAGCAGGGCCAGGCCGGTACCGCTCAGGCTCACCGGTTTGCAGTTCACGTAGT
>JBEDHF010000028.1:0-14898 GCA_041174245.1 Cyanobacteriota bacterium | reverse complement strand
CCAGAAGGCCCTGCATCAGGCCGGCCCCGAGGCTGATCGCCACCAGGCCGGCCAGCAGCGGCAGGGCCAGCCAGACCAGGGCGCTGAGCGGCTGGTGCCTGAGCTGCGCCAGCTCCAGCATCCAGGTGCTGAAGGTGCTCAGCGAGCCGCAGAACCCCACGCCCGCCAGCAACCAGAGCCGTGGACGCTGCAGCTGCAGTGGCAGCAGAGCACCCAACAGCAACGCGGCCAGCAGATTGGCGCTGAGGGTGCCCCGCTCCGTTCCGCTCCAGAGCCAGCGCAGTACGGCCCCAGGCATGGCGCCGGCTGCCACCAGCAGCAAGCCCTCCTGCAGCCCGATCGTTGCAGCACGTTTCATGGCAGCAGGGTTCGAGAGAGGTGCCCCAGCAACAGGCCGATCGACACAGCGCCCAGCCCGAGCAGGATCGAGGCCAGGGCCAGCCGCACCGCTTCTCGGCCTTCGCCTTCCTGAAGGGTGGTCCAGAGTTCAGCGATCCAGGTGGAAAAGGTGCTGAAGCTGCCGCAGAAGCCCGTAGCCAGGAGCAATAGCCAGTCCCGCCGCACCGGATCCGCCCCGGAGCCGAGCCTGGCCACCAGCCAGCCGAGCACAAGGCTGGCCGTGAGGTTGACCACTAGGGTCGCCCAGTGGCGTCGCGGCAGGCGCGGAGCCAGGTGTTCCACCAAGCGAAAGCGGAGCCAGGCCCCCGGCACGGCACCGGCCATCACCAGCAGCGCTGCATGGGGTGGGGGCTGCGGGATCGACACCGTGATGGTCTCCTGAGCGTTGGATCCGGCAGCAAGTCTCGGCTGTGGGGCTGCCGGCGTGGCGCTTGTGACGGACCTGCGGCTTGTCAGCTGGGCGCAGGGGCGTTAAAAGGCCGCCATGAGCCGGTCCCTGTCGCCTTCTTCCGCCCGCGCTGCCCTGGCTGCGCTGCTGCTGTTGCCGATCCCTGCCTGGTCAGCTGACTCTCTGCCGTCCATCAAGCCTGAGCTGATCCCGGCGGATGTGCCCGTGGCTGATCTTGGCCAGAGCACCAGCCTTGAGGCCACGATCCCCTTCAACCCTTCCCTGACTACAGCCTTGATCAGCAAGGCGGGGCCGCCACCGTTACCGGCACCGGATCAGCTTCAGGGCCTGCACTATCCGCTCGCCCTTCCGGCCCTCGGGCTGGATCCCTGGGGCTGGCGGTTTTCGGAGGCGCGCGGTCGCTGGCGGATGCATACCGGTCTTGACCTGATGGCACCCCGCGGCACCCAGGTTCTGGCGGCCCTGGCGGGGCGGGTGCATCTGGTGCAGTGGACCGATGGTTATGGCCTCACGCTGGTGATCGATCACGGCGATGGACGCCGCACCCTCTATGCCCATCTCGATGCCGTCGGTGTGCGTCCGGGGCAGAGCGTCATCGCCGGAGAGCCCGTCGCTGTGGTTGGCATGACCGGTCGCACCTCCGGTCCCCATCTGCATTTTGAACTGCGTCGTCAGGAGGCAGGCCGCTGGCTCGCCCGCGATCCTGCGCCCCTACTGCCAGCCGCGCAGATCACGCCCCTGCTGGCTGCTGAACGGCAACGGCTCAGCAGCCAAAGCGCTGATGATCTCGAGGCCCTGGGTTTGCCACGGACTCCTCCGGCGCTGCCGCCCCTGTTGGCCCGTGATCAACCCTGATCGATCCTGAGCCCTGCGAACGCGCCTGAGGGAGGTTCTCATCCCTCAGGGTTTCGCGTTCATCCGGGCGCTCTCGGCCTGCAGACAGGCCGGCAGGAACACCAGCCAGGAGAGCCAGGAATGGCCGCGCTCGTCTGCCATCCCAGCGGCCAGGCCGCAGACGGGCATCGTCGCCCGTTTGCTGCCGCCTTGATGGCGGAGCTCGAAGTCGGTCGGCAACTTGGCCAGTAACTCCATCGAGGAGATCAGTCCGTCGTTGGCGGCGGCCAGGATCGCCGAGCGCATCGCCACCAGGGCGGTCTGGGGAGCGCCGCTCGGTCCATAGCTCCCGAGGTGCTCGGCAAGGAAGCGTTCCCCGCGTTCCCCGTTCAGAAAGCTGGCCAGCAGCACAGGATCAACGCGGTAGGTCTTGCTCAGGCCAACGCGCAACTCGTCGGACGTCCAGCCGGCGTGTTCAAGCAGAACGAGGAGACCGCGATCACGGATTTCGCCGCTGTGCACAAAGCGGTGCAGTGCCGCTGCCGGCGTCGACCAGTCCGCCTGGACGCCGACCTGTCGGATCGGCACCGGTGCCGCCAGCGCCGGGTTGAGGGCGTTGGTGATCAAAAGCAACGGGATCGCGAGCCAGGAGCGGTGGTTCAAGGCCTGATCGAAGGCGTGCGCTGATGACCTTAAACGGGTTGCGCGGGCTCACTGCCGGCGTGGCGCAGGGTGCGCCAGCTCCCGCAGGCCGTGCTCACTTCCACCCCAATCTCGATCGGTCGTTGACCATGAGCCCCGTCGAGCCGCCACCAGGCCCTGGCGTCTTCCCAGGCCGCGTCGAGGGAGTCGTAGAGATCATCGAGCACTGGATGGGGAGCACCGTGGCGATCGACAAGCCGAAACAACCGTGGGGGGGCGCTACGGCCAGCACTGGCCTGCGCCTGCGGATCCGTCAGCACAGTGGCGGTTCAGGGTCGATGAAATCCTGGCCAACTCCTGCGGAGCTGACGGTGCTCTTCAGCACGTCTTCGGTTCCTGCTGCAGCACCTGATCTCTCGTTCCACGCTGGGCGTCAAACCGTGACAAGCGGGATCGCTGTGTAGCAACCGATACCAGAGCCGGTGCCGCCAACGGTTCATCGTGAACAAGTCTGCTGCTGCAACTTGCTGCACCTTCCCACTCCAGCTGTGTCCGCTTCCCTTGCCGCGCTTGTCGATGGCCACGGGATGAGCGCCTCTGCGGCGTCCGTGGCGCCGACCTCGGCGGTTGATGCGGCCAGCAGCAGCTTCGTGCTGATCAGCGCTGCCCTGGTGTTGATGATGACGCCGGCGCTGGCGCTCTTCTATTCCGGTTTCGTGCGCGGTCGCAATGTGCTCAACACGATGATGATGAGCTTCAGCGCCATGGCCCTGGTGGGGGTGCTGTGGGTGCTGGTGGGCTACAGCCTGGCCTTCTCGGAGGGCGTTGGCCCCTTGGCGCCCTTCATCGGCGGCCTGCAGTGGGCGGGCCTGGCCAACTGGGCCCAGCCCAGCCTGGCGGCCCCAGCGATCAGCCACGGCACCTTCGCTCTCTTTCAGGCCACGTTCGCGATCATCACGCCGGCCCTGGTGTCGGGTGCTGTGGTGGAGCGGATCAATTTCCGGGCCTGGCTGCTGTTCCTGCTGCTCTGGACCTTTGCCGTCTACATCCCCATGGCCCACATGGTGTGGGGACCCGGGGGCTTCCTGGCCCATCCTCAGGCCGGTAGCCAGGGCGTGATCGACTTCGCCGGTGGCTTTGTGGTCGAAATGGCCTCCGGGATTGCCGCCGCTGTGGCGGCGCTCGTGGTCGGCCGCCGGCTGCAGGCTCCTGGCCACGGGGCGCCACCCCACAATGTGCCCTTCATCCTGATCGGTGCCGGCCTGCTCTGGTTTGGCTGGTTCGGCTTCAACGGCGGCAGTGCCTATGCTGCCGGCAATCTGGCCTCCCTGGCTTGCCTGACCACCAGCACCGCCGGTTCCGCCGCGGCGGTGGTGTGGATGGTGATCGAAACGATCCAGCGCGGCAAACCGACGGCTGTCGGCCTGGCCACAGGCGCTGTGGCAGGCCTGGTGGCGATCACGCCGGCGGCTGGCTTCGTCAGCCCCCTGGCTGGTGCCCTGATCGGCGCGGTGGCCGCTCTGATCTCTTGCTGGGCTCTTCAGGTCAAGAACCGGATCGGCCTCGATGACAGCCTTGACGTGCTGCCTGTGCACGGCATGGCCGGGCTTACCGGTGTGCTGCTGACGGGACTTCTGGCCCAGAAAGCGATCAATCCAGCTGGGGCCGATGGCTGGTTCTTTGCTGGGCCTTCCCTGCTGATTGCCCAGCTGCGTGGTGCCGGATTCACGATCCTCTGGGTTGCCGTCGGCACCTATGTGGTGTTGCAGGTGATCAAGCTGCTGGTGCCGCTGCGGGTGAGCTCCGACCAGGAACGTCAGGGCCTCGACATCCAGGCCCATGGGGAGGAGGCTTACAACACGGAATTCACCGGGTGAGGCCTGGGCGTGGCTGAGGCTCCCAGCGATGACGCCGGGGGCCCCTTGCCTCCATGGTTTCCCTGACCGGACCCCCTGGAATGATGGCCGGTTGCCAGATCGGCGCTCGGCTACCAGCTGTTCTGCGCAGGGCGTCGGTCAGCCTTCAAGGCGCCTGCTTGCTCGTGGTGGCGGGAGTTGTCTTGTTCAGTCCGTATTTGGCAGTGGCTGCGGCCGAGCACGTCTTGATCGGCACATCAAGCCCCTGTTTGTTGAGCCAGCCCTTCAGCACGCAATGGCAGGTTTCATCGACCATCCCGGCAGGCGGGGTCTGGCCGGCTTTCTTGAACTCGCCCAGCATCGTCTCCGAGCATTTGCTGAGGATCATGTTTTCCACCATTCCCGCTCTGGCGGGAGCGCCCGCGGTCAGTCCACCGATGGCCATCAGGCCCACCAGGCCCAGCCCGGGGAATCGACGCAGCAAAGGAATCATGGCGATCGCAGCCTTGGGAACAGTTGAGATGGCTCCAGAAGGCGCAGCGATCACAGCCTGATCGAACGCTTCCAGGATCCTGGAACAACGCCTCAGAAGACGGCGTCCACCTTCACTGTGCCATCGATCGATGCGTCGGTGCACTCAGCCTGGTCTGATCAATCAACTGCCCCTGGGCATCCCAGCCTCGGATCGTGAGGCTGTCGTCGCTGGCGTCCAGTTCCGCGAAACTGAAGCGGCTCAAGGCCCGGGCGGTGGTCGGCCTTGGTTGGACGGGCCTCAGGGCGGCCCCACCACCGCCGACGATCAGATACGTGGTGCCGCGAATCGGCACACTGCGCTCGTAGTGGTGCTCGTGGCCGTTGATGTACAGCTGAACGCCATAGCGTTCAAACAAAGGGCCCAGGCGCCTTTGCGCGGCCCGATCATCGCCGTAGAGGCCGGAGGACACGATCGGATGGTGGCCCACCACCACCTTCCAGGGGGCGCGGCTGGCGGCCAGGACCCCTTGCAGCCAGGGCAGCTGCTGCTTCCAGTCGGCGTTGACGTTGGTGTCGATCATGAACAGATCAACAGGACCGCGTCGCAGCACATACCAGCGACCTTTCATCCCCAAAAGGGGTTCCTTGAGCTGGCCGTTGCCGTTGTCGCTGCGGATGTCGTGGTTGCCGAGCACGGCATGAAAGGGGACCTTGGCTGCGATCAGTTCCCGGTAAGGCCGTCGCATCGTGGTCTCCAGCAGCGACAGATCGCCGGAGGGGTAGATGTTGTCGCCGGCCATGATCACCAGCTCGACAGGGTTCTGGCGGTGGATCCTGGCCATCTGCAGTCCGACGGCCCGCTGATTGGCATCACCGCTGCCGCTGTCGGCGGTGGCCAGAAAACGCAGGCTTGCGGCCAGGGCCGGGGCGCTCTGAGCGGCAAGGAGAAGCAGGCTCAGCAGCACGCGGCTGGGGCCGGAACGGAAGCTGAAACGTAGAACTCGGGCCATGGCAAGGGTGGTCTCGGGCAGGCGGAGACTGAGGGGCCCAGACCGTCGGACACCCCAGATCGGCGCTGCTATCAGGTCGACACCAGGGACTGCTGCCGTTTGACGCCATCGAGCACCTCCTGGCTGTGGCCGCTGGGTCGCACCCCGACCCACTGCTCGCGCAGCACCCCGTCGGGATCAATCAGAAAGGTGTGGCGCTGCGAGAAGGGTGGGATCCAGGAGCCGTATTGCTTGCTGACCCGACCATCGGGATCCGAGAGCAGGGCAAAGGCCAGGCCCTCGCTTTCGCAGAAGGAGCTGTGCTTGTCGGGACGGTCAGCACTGATGCCGACGATCGCGGTGTTCAGGCTCTGGAATTCCGCCAGATCACGCTGAAAACCCCGCGCCTCCAAGGTGCAACCACCAGTGAAGTCGCGGGGATAGAAATAAAGAACGAGCCACTGACCGCCAAAATCGGCCAGGGTGCGACGGACCGCTGTGGTGTTACCAGCCTTGCCTTCGGCCGGAGCGACACCCTCGAGATCAAAATCTGGTGCTGGCTCACCCACGGTGGGCAATGTGCCGCCGATCGCTTCAGCGGCCTTGGGCCGAGCCAGCAGCGACACCGGGACGACCGCAGCACCAAGGCCCCAGAGACCCCCCACTCCGATGGAACGCAGCAGGCTTCGACGGGTGGTGGCGGTCATGCCGGTGTGAGCGGGAGGCTCAGAGTTTGGCGAGATTCACACCCAGTTCGCGGGCGTAGGCACCGAGGCCTTTCTTCTGGATGGTCTTGAGGGCGCGGGTGGACACGCGCAGGCGCACGAAACGGTTGCCTTCGGCCCACCACAGACGACGCTCCTGCAGATTCACCTGCTGCAGCTTCTTGGTGCGCACGTGGGAGTGGCTGACGGCCATCCCGTTGTTGGCGCGCTTGCCGGTGAGTTGACAAACCCGGGACATGACAATCAACCGAAACAACACAAACTGGGCTGAGCCCAACAATGAGCTTAGCAAACGGGCTCAGCCACTCCCTTGCAGCCTCAGAGGCTGCGCTGCATCAGGCGCCCCATCAGATCGCTGCTGCGCTGCTGGAAGCCCGCCAGCTGGTTCGGCTCCAGGCCGCCCACGGCCAGGCGGGCCGTTTCATAGAGATGGCGGGCCAGGTCGTCGGCCAGCTGCGCGCTCGGTGAGAGGCTCTCGCTGCCACTGATCACCGCCCCGGCGGACAGCTTCAGCAGACCCTCCACCAGCGGATGGCGGCGGTTGATCAGCAGCACGTGATGCTCGGGCAGACCCGGCAGGCGTTGATCCATCAGCGCGCCGATGTCATTGATCCGCCGCATCTGTTCCGGCAGCAGGATCAGGGCTGCAGGCGCCTGTTCACCCTTCAGCGCTTGCACCTGAAGCGTCACCTTGTCGTCGGCCAGGGCAGATCGAAACAGATCGCGCAGCTTCTCGCTGCTGTCCTTGCCCTCGGCGTCGCTGAGGTCGGCATCCTTGTCCTGCAGGGAGTCGTCAAGTTCGCTGTCCACCCGTTGGAACTTGAGCTCGTCGTGCCGGTCCTCCAGCCAGGGGATGAACTGCGTGTCGATGAAGGTGTCCGCCAGCAGCACCTCGGCCCCCTGGCCGATCCAGAGGGCCAGGGCTCCGGCCTGGCCGGCCTCATCAGTGCAATAAAGGACGCGCTTGTCGTTGCTCGCCTCCAGACGGGAGCGGTAGCCCTGCAGGGTGGTGAAGGCTTTGCCGCCAGGTCCAGGAATCGGATCCAACCTCCCCTCTTCGCCAGCCTCGCCCGGATCTGCGTCCGCTGCGGAGGCAGTAGCGGTGGTGCCGAAGAGCACGAGATCGGCCACCTGCTCGGCGAACTTCTCGTCTTCCATCGCACCGATCTTGATGAACGGAGCCACCGAGTCCCAGAGTTCGGCGTAGCGGACCGGTTCATCGCGATGGAGCTGCTTGAGGCGATCGGCCACCTTCTTGGCTACAAAGCCACCGATCGAGCGCACCCGCCGGTCGGTCTGCAGGGCTGAGCGGCTGACGTTCAGGGGGATGTCCGGGGAATCGATCACACCGCGAAGCGGCAACAGATACCGGGGCACCACCTCCTTGATCGAGTCACTGACAAAGACGTTGTTGCAGTAGAGCTTGATTTCTCCTTTCTCCCAGTCGGCGCGACCGCTGGAGCGGGGGAAGTAAAGGATCCCCTGAAGGTTGTAGGGATAATCGGTGTTCAGGTGCACCCACAGGAGTGGGTCACCCTGGAAGGGATACAGGTAGCGATAAAGGTTGATGTAGTCCTCATCTGTGAGATCCCTCGGGCTCTTGCGCCAGGGGGCCTCGCGTTTGTTGACAATCTCGCCCTCCAGTTCCACCGCCACCGGCAGGAAGTCGCAGTAGGTGGTGATCAGCTGCCGCAGGCGAGCAGGCTCCAGATATTCCAACTCCTCCTCTTGAAGGTGAAGGATCACATCGGTGCCAGGCTGGTCGCGCTGGCCCGATTCCAGGGTGAAGTTCGGGGAGCCATCGCAGCTCCACCGCACCGCTTCGCTGCCCTCACGCGCGGAGAGGCTGATCAGCTCCACCTGAGCCGCCACCATGAAGCTGGAGTAGAATCCAAGGCCGAAATGACCGATGATGGCGTCGTTTTCCTGCTTGTATTTCTCCAGGAAATCTTCGGCGCTGGAAAAGGCCACCTGGTTGATGTAGCGCTTCACCTCATCGGCGCTCATGCCGATGCCGTTGTCGCTGATTGTTACCGTCTTCGCTTCCCGATCGATGCGGATGGCGATCGTCCCTTCATCGCCTTCCTGGCAGTCACCGGCCATCGCCGCCATCCGCCGTTTGCTGATCGCATCGACACCGTTGGAGATCAGCTCCCGCAGGAACACTTCATGGCCTGAATAGACGGCCTTCTTGATGATCGGGAAGATGTTTTCGGTGTGGATCTGAATCTGACCCTGTTCCGCCTGCAGCGCCACGGCTCTTGGAAGCGATGTGGTGCCAATGTCCCCCATCACGGCGCGTACGCCAAGGGGAGGGGATGGGCAGGTAACCGACCCGAAGCGCCTTCAGGGACGGGCGTAACCAGGATCGAGCCAGCAGCGCGGCAACGGCTCCCCTGAGGGGAAGATCAGCTCCTCCTTGGCGATGCTGGCCGGGTCCTGCAGCTCTTCGCCGGCATGGAGGCGTCCCTCCACCGTTCGAGCGAAGGGATCCATCAACTGCCTGAGGTTCAGCACCTCCAGCAGCGATCCGTCCTCCCTGGTGGTCAGGAACATGGGCTCAGCGCTGTTGGCGCCTGTCTAACGAGGGGCGCCAAGGCAAGAGGAGACTGAGGCAGAAGCACAGCTCCCAGGCCCCCTGGCTTCAGCAGCCTTGGAGGTTTGCGGCTCAGCGGAAGCTGGCGGCCTCCCCTCGTTCCAGGTGTGTTCCGCCCCGGTGATCCTGGCTTCAGCCCCGGCGTTGCAGATCGGAACGCTCTTCGGCCAGGATCGCCCCTTCCACCGGACAGACCTGCAGGCAGATGCCGCAATCAATGCAGGTGTCGAAATCGATCCAGTAGTAAGGGTTGCCGCTGGCATTGGGCTGGCTGCCAGGGTTGATGCAGGCCACTGGGCAGGCGTCCACGCAATCGGCCACCCCGGTGCAGACATCGGTGACGATTGTGTGGGCCATCGGTTCAGAACATCTGGGCGGATCCTAGGGATCAGTCGATCCAGACCACGGTGGCCTGGCCGCGGGCCTGGGCCAGCTGCTCGGCGCTGGCGCGATCGCGCACCGGTTCACTGAGGAGTTCAGCGCGGCGCCCCTCGCGATGCAGGGCCTCGAGCTGATCAAGGGCGCGATGCACCTGAGCAGCCTGGCCGTAGGCCACCAGAATCGGCCGCTCTGGATCTGACAGCTCGCCCGCCAGCAGCTCCCTGAGGGCGTCGAGATCGAAGCTGAAGCCAACCCCAGCGGCCGCCGCCTTTTGATCGGCCTGCTCCAGGCTGAAGCGACCGACCAGAGCGTCGTAGCGACCACCGCTGGCGATTTCCACCGGGGCATGGGGGCCCTGGCAGACCAGCTTCAGCACCAGCCCGTCGTAAAGCGCGAAATGGGGCTGGAACGTGGGATCGAGCTGCAGGCGCACACCACGGCTGCGGGCCGCTTCGGCCACCCCTGCCAGGGTGTCTGCCAGCTCGCTGAGCAGCGGGTGGGCTCCCAGGGCTCCGCCCAGGGCCTTCAGCACCGCTTCAGGCTCACCCCGCAGACGGATCCACTGGTTCAGCTGCTGCAGGAGCTGCTGCTCGAGCGGAAGGGCGGCAAGGGCCAGGGGATCAAGGTCCGTGAGCGCCTGACGGCAGGCCCGCTGCAGCGGCTCAGGCACGCCTGCCAGAAGGGCTTCCAACAGGCCGTGGTGGCCCACCAGCAGCGTTGGTTGATGCACGGAGGCATCCAGGCCCAGGGCGGCACTGGCCGCCAGCAGCAGCCGCATCAGTTCGGCATCGGCCGCAGGACCGGCCTGGCCGAGCAGTTCCACACCGCTCTGGAGCCGTTCCTGGATCCGTTGGCCCCCGTTGTCCGAACGGCCGGAGGTGAAGACCAGGCCACTGGTCCAGAGACGCAGCGGCCTCGGCCGAGCTGCCATGCGGGTGCAGGCGGCCCGGGCGATTGAGGCGGTCATTTCCGGGCGCAGGGCCAGCGGTTCATGGCTGGCGAGCTGCACCAGTTCTGCGGCCTCGATGCCACCGCCGGCCGCCAGTGTGTCGAGCCGTTCGACCGTCGGAGGCGCCACCTCCTCGTAGCCCCAGAGGCGATAGACCTGGGCCAGCCGCTCACTGAGGCGACGGTTGCGATCGACCTCACCGGGGTTGAGATCGCGCGTGCCAGCGGCGGGTTGCAGGGCCATCGCGATCCTGATGCAGCGGAAGATCGGGCGATCCTATGGAGTGATGACGGCCCGGGCCGCCGATGGGCTCAGCCTTGATCGAGTTCGGGGGCGCCGAAGCTGGCTCCACTCAGCGGCTGGCAGGCTTTCAGCCCTTCGATCAGGGCCCGCTGAAGTGCCGGGGCGCAGGCGATCAGCCGCCCTGAGGCCAGGTCAAAAGCTCCACCGTCATAGGCACTGACACAGCCTCCGGCCTGTTCCACCAGCACCACTCCGGCGCAGAGATCCCAGGGGGAGAGGCCCCGCTCCCAGTAGCCATCGAGGCGACCGGCGGCCACGAAGGCCAGATCGACGGCAGCGGCACCACCGCGACGGACGCCGCGACTGCGGTGGGTGAACCAGGCGAATTCGGCGTAGTTGTTGTCGAGGCGGGTGTGGCGGTCGTAAGCGAAGCCGGTCACCAGCAACGACTGGCTGAGCTCGCCGCAGGCGCTCACCTGCAGGCGCTGGTCGTTGCACCAGCTTCCGGCTCCGGGGGCGGCCCAGAACAGCTGATCGAGAGCGGGAACGGCCAGGGAACCCAGCAGGGGCTGGCCCTTCCACGTGAGGCCCACCGAGGTGCCGAAGAACGGATAGCCATGGGCGTAGTTGGTGGTGCCATCGAGAGGGTCGACGCACCACTGCAGCGGACTGGGACGTTCACGCCGGCCGCTTTCCTCCGCAAGGATTCCCAGCTCTGGGGTTTCGCGCTCCAGCACGGCGAGCACGGCGGCTTCCGCCGCCAGGTCGGCTTCGGTGACCAGATCACCGGCCCGGCCCTTCTCGCGGATCTGGTTGACCTTGCCGAACCGTTGCGCCAGCTCCCGCCCGCCGGCCTCGGCAGCGGCCCTGGCCACGGCTGCGAGGGCCTCGATTTCGGCGGCTCTCAGTCCGCTGGCAGCTGCGGCCCGATCGCTGGCCCCGTCAGGGCGCTGGGCGGTGGCTGAAGTCTGGTCAGTCATCAGAACAAGGGGTGGCTTGGCGGCAGGAACGGACGGGGGCTGATCGGCGGCGCTCGCCAGGCTCACTCCTCATCCAGGGGCAGGCCGGCACGGACCCGGCCGCGTCCGAAATGGCGTCCGAACTGACGCTCGTAGACCTCGTCCTCGTCCTGGGTCTCGACCTCCAGCGGACCGGTGGCCCTGGCCACGCACAGCAGTCCGTATCCCTCGGCGCGCAGTTCCCTGGAGAGTCCGAGCGCTTCGCGCTGGTCGATGCTGCCGTTCAGGACCCGAACGGCACAGGCCGTGCAGCAGCCGTTGCGGCAACTGAACGGCAATGGATCCCCCTGGGCCTCGAAGCTGCGCAGGATGTAGTCGCCTTCGGTCACCAGGTGTTCGATCGTGCGGTTCTCCTGGCGCCAGTGCACGGTGATCGGAAATTGGCGGGCCATGGGGGCGGCTGGATCTGTTCGGGATTCTCACGCACCAGCGCCGGCGAACGGGAGCTGGGCACCGCCCTGGCCCGGCATCGGCTCCTGCTTGGCATCGGTGACTGCCTGGCGTCAGCTCCGGGTTGGATCGCCTAAGGGTTGGTGTCCGCGACCGTCAGGACTCCTTGGCATGGGCGCCGATCGCCTCCTGCTACGCTCGACCAGTGCCCCAATCAGCCGCTGGAGAGGTGGCCGAGTGGTCGAAGGCGCAGCACTGGAAATGCTGTATAGGGGCAACTCTATCGAGGGTTCGAATCCCTCCCTCTCCGCTTCAATGCCGGCCCAAGGGCCGGTTTTTTTTTGGTCTGCAGCGCGCCAGGGTGGTGGCTTCGCCGTCGCAGCCCTTGAGGGATCGGTGAGGACCGTTAGCTTGGGGATTCCATCGTCAGGGTCATGGGGCGGATTGTTGGCATCGACCTGGGCACGACCAACTCGGTTGTGGCGGTTCTCGAGGGTGGCCGCCCCCAGGTGATCGCCAGCGCCGAAGGGGGACGTACGACCCCTTCGGTGGTGGGCTTCAACCGCGACCAGGAGCTGTTGGTGGGTCAGCTGGCCCGGCGCCAGCTGGTGCTCAACCCGCGCAACACCTTCGCCAACCTCAAGCGCTTCGTCGGTCGCCGTTGGCAGGAACTCGAAGACGACAGCCTGGCGGTGCCCTTCACCGTCCGCGCCAACGATCAGGAGATGGTGCGCGTCGTCTGTCCGGCCACCGAGCGCGAGTACGCCCCGGAGGAGTTGGTGGCCAGCATCATCCGCAAGCTGGTGGACGATGCCTCCACCTACCTGGGCGAGCCGGTTGAGGCGGCCGTGATCACGGTTCCGGCCTACTTCAACGACGCCCAGCGCCAGGCCACCCGCGACGCCGGACGCCTGGCCGGCATCAGCGTCGAGCGGATCCTCAACGAACCGACCGCCGCGGCCCTGGCCTACGGCTTTGATCGCAGCGCCGTCAAGCGTGTTCTCGTCTTCGACCTCGGCGGTGGCACCTTTGATGTCTCCCTGCTACGGGTGGCCAATGGCGTCTTTGATGTCAAGGCCACCAGCGGTGATACCCAGCTCGGCGGCAACGACTGGGACCGCCGCATCGTCGACTGGCTGGCGGAAGCCTTCCAGAGCAGCCATGGCCTTGATCTACGGCGTGATCGTCAGGCCCTGCAGCGCCTGACGGAAGCAGCGGAAAAAGCCAAACAGGAGCTCAGCGGTGTGCAGAGCACGCCGATTTCGCTGCCCTTCATCGCCACCGGTCCGGAAGGTCCGCTGCACATCGAGACGACCCTGGAACGTCGCACCTTCGAGTCGCTCTGTCCCGACCTGCTCGATCGTCTGCTGCGTCCTGTGCAACGGGCCCTGCGTGATGCCGGCATGGCCGCCGAAGACATCGATGATCTGGTGCTCGTCGGCGGGGCCAGCCGGATGCCGATGGTGCAGGACCTGGTGCGTACCCTGCTGCCGATCGACCCTTGTCAGTCGGTGAATCCCGATGAGGTGGTGGCGATCGGCGCGGCGGTTCAGGCCGGCATCCTCACCGGTGAGCTCCGGGATCTGATGCTCAATGACGTCACGCCGCTCTCCCTGGGCCTGGAGACGATCGGTGGGGCGATGAAGGTGCTGATTCCACGCAACACCTCGATTCCCGTGCGCCGCTCCGATGTCTTCAGCACCTCCGAGGCCAACCAGTCATCGGTGGAGATTCACGTGCTCCAGGGCGAGCGCCAGATGGCTGAGGACAACAAGTCCCTCGGTCGCTTCCGTCTGTCCGGGATTCCACCGGCGCCGCGCGGGGTGCCCCAGGTTCAGGTCTCCTTCGACATCGACGCCAACGGTCTGCTCCAGGTCTCGGCCACCGATCGCACCACCGGCCGTCAGCAGAGCGTCAGCATCCAGGGGGGCTCCAATCTCAGTGAGGAGGAGATTCAGGTCCTGCTGGCTGAAGCGGAGCAGAAGGCCGCAGAGGATCGCCGCCGCCGCAGCGAGATCGATCGTCGCAACCGAGCCGAGACCCTGATCGCCCAGGCGGAGCGACGGCTGCGGGATGCCGCCCTTGAACTTGGTCCCTATGGCGCTGAACGGCAGCAACGATCGGTGGAGATGGCCCTGCGCGATGTTCAGGATCTGCTGGCCGCAGATGACCTGCTCGAGCTTGATGTCGCCGTCAGTCAGCTCCAGGAAGCCGTTTACGGTCTGAATCGGCGTCTGGCCAGTGAGCGCAAGGGAGAGAGCAATCCCCTCCAGGGACTGAAGAACACGCTCGGATCCCTCAAGGACGAGCTCTTTTCCGACGATTACGACGACGATTGGGATCGGGATCGTTACCGCGGTCTGCCCAGCCGCGATCCCTGGGCAGCCGAGCCCTGGCGCGATGCCAGCCGGCTCACCCCTCCCGCCTCCCGCTGGGATCAGCCCTCCTGGGATCGCCCTGCCTTCCGAGAGGACGAGCGGATCGCCAGCAGGGAGCCTGGTTTTGAGCGCCCGCAAGGCGATGACAACCGCTTCGGCCAGGGCGCCTGGGACAGCCCGAGCGATCGTGAGCGGCCGCGTCGACCTGCTCCGATGGAGCAGGAGCGCTGGGAGCGCCCCGATGCCGAGCCATCCGTTCGCCTTCAGCGCCCATCGAGGCCGGGGCCCCGCGATGACGATCCCTGGGCTGAGAGCTGACGGTGGCGCGTCTGAATGCGCCGGCCGGCGCTGACACGAATCACTGGAAGACCCTGGGGCTCGATCCTGGCGCTGATGCCCAGACCCTGAAGCGCGCCTTCCGGGCCCTTGCCCGGCGTTGGCATCCTGATCACAACGCCAATGATCCTGTCGCGGAAGAGCGCTTCAAGCGGATCAACGAGGCCTATGCCGTGCTCTCCGATCCACGCCGCCGCCAGGCCTGGGAGCAGGGCACGGCCGAAGCCGACGCGGCGACCGATCCCTTTGCGGTCGGTTTTCCTGACTTTGAGGAGTAT
>JBEDHF010000027.1:0-3691 GCA_041174245.1 Cyanobacteriota bacterium | reverse complement strand
AGCCCTGCCCCAACGCCTTGCGCGCACGCCCCAGACCGCATTCCTTGCTGCGGATGGTATCCGGCGAAGGCCACCAGCTCCGGCGCCCAGGGCCGCCCGGGCAGCTGGTCGCTTCAGGGCCGGGTCGCCGGCTCAAACAGGCCCAGGGTGAGCTTGAGCACCACCCGGGGCGGCTCGGTGGACGCCGGAGTGGCCGCCGCCGCCGCCGAAGCCGGGCTGCCCGCAGCCGGGGCGGCCGGTGCGGCTGGTGACGCCGTGGTGGCCGCCGGCTCGACAGGCGCACTGGGCTCGAGTGCCAGGTTGAGGGTGCTCTGGGCCACCAGCACATCGAGCCGTTCGAGGCTGCGCAGGAAGGCGAGCAGGGCCGGATAGCGGCCCCGGGCCGACAGCAGCAAGGTGGTGCGCTGCAACCCCTCCACCTGCAGCAACGGCGGCGCCTGACGCCCGCCAGCCGCGGAGCCTGGAGGGGCCGCCTGGGGCGCGGCCGCTGAGGCACCGGAAGGAGCCCCGGCAGCGGTGGCCGGCAGCGGTTCGTAGAGATCGATCTGCACCTGGTGCTGGGCGGCCAGGCGATCGAGCTCGGTCAGGAAAGTGGCCACGGTGCCCGGCCGGCCGATCAGGTTCAGCAGGTTGGTCCGCTGCTGTTGCACCTGTTCGCCGCGGCGCCGTTCCTGATCCAGCCGCAACCGGGCGTTGGGCAGCACCGTGGCCAGGTCGCTGGTGGTCTGCAGCGATTCCTGCAGGCTGGCGCTGCGCAGCCACGAGGGCACCACCCCAAGCAGCAGCACCAGCGCGGCCAGCAGGGCACCGCCGCCGGCCGGTGCCCAGAACAGCAACCGCTCGGCGAGGCGATCCGCCAGCAGCGGCCCGCGTCCATCCTCCTGAAAGTTGGTCATCGCGCCCCCCCCTGCTGCTGAAGCACCCGCAACCGGCTGAGCAGGCCATCGGCCTGGAGCTGCTGCAGGGTCGCCAGATCGGCGACCCCCTGGCGCGGTGCAAAGCCGGCCTGGATCTCAAAGCTCACCGGTCTGGAGGCAGGCGCCGGGGAGGCAGCTCCTGAAGCGGGCCCCTCGACGCGGCTGGCCTTGCGCAGCACCACCTGCGAGGCCTGAAACAGCGGCAGCCGCTTCAGGGCCAGCACCAGGGCGTTGATCCGGCCATAGGCCTGGGGATCGGCCGCCAGCCCCTTCAGGCTCAGGCTGTCCCCCTCCACCCGGGCCTCGGTGAGCTGCACCTGGGCGGGGGTGACCAGCACCAGCGCCTGCAGCAGCGCCGAGCCGGAATCCAGGCTCACCAGGGCCTGCACCAGGGCGCGATTGGCACGCTCGAGCTTGCGACGTCGCAGCCGCTCGCGGTTGAGCTCGCCCTCGAGCTGGGTCGCCGACAGCTCCTGGGGCACCAGGCTCTGGCGCTGCTCGGCGAAGCTCTGCTCACGCAGGATCGAGAGCGCCAGCAGCCCGAGGGAGGCCGCCAGCAGCGCGGCCCCGATCAGAGCGCCGCGGCGCAGTTGACGGGCCAGCAGGCCAGGCACCGGTTCGGGCACACCCAGCTCAGCCCGGCGCTCCCGCAGCAGATCAAGACCGGCGATGGAGGGAGCCGAGAGCACCGGCACCACGGGCAGATCGACCCGCTGCAGACGCTCCACACCGATCGTGCCCAGCAACGCCTCCAGCCCCTCCTGGTCGGCGAGGGGGCCATGCAGCCACCAGCGCTCCGGGGCGACGGCTGTCAGTCCCTGGCGCTCATGCCAGAACTGAATGCAGCGCTGCACCTCGCCAACCAGGGAGATCACGGCACCCGCCTCAAAGGGCTGACCGACCGGGGCCAACTGGCGCTCGAAGCAGGGCAGGCCATCAGCCACCAACAGCAACCGGCTCATCGACGGTTCCAGGGCCAGCAGCACCTGGAGCACGCCGCGATCCGCCGCACTGAGCAGGGTCTGCAGCGCCTGCCACTCCACCATCTGCGTCGGCTGCAGCCGCTCCAGCTGGGCGCCGGCCCCATCGAAGACCGTGATCCAATCGCGCACAAGCCGCTTCGGCGCCGCAACCAGCAGCGACCGCACGGACGGCCCCGGCAGCGGCTGCAGATCGAGATAAGCCTGATCGAGGGCAAACGGCAGACCGAGATCGGGATCCAGGAGCCGGATCGCCTCCACCGGCTCGTCGGGCCATTCAGCGAGCGGCCATTCGATCACCCGGCACTGGGCCGCCAACGGCGGCAGCGAGGCCCGGATCCGCGGGGTGACAAGACCGTGATCCAGCAGCAGATCGCCGAGGAAATCGGCCAGGGCGGTGGTGTTGGCCGGTTGCCCCTGCTGGCACAGACCCAGGGGTAGGGCCGCCGCCCAGGCCTGATCGCCGGCCATCACCTGGCCCCTGAGGCCGTGATCCTCGATCGCCAGCACCACCGCTCGCGGCCACAGCCGTGCCTTGAGGGCCTGGAGCCGCTCCTGCCAGTCCTCCAGCACCAACCCGTCCGACACTGGCCGCACGGTATCGGAGCCTCAGCGCCAGGGAAGGCCCGAACCCACCGCTTCGCCGATCGTTCGCAGGCCGTGGCGATCGAGCTGACGCTGCAATCCCTCCAGAATCGCCGGCACCAGGGTCGGGCCCTCAAAGATCCAGCCGGTGTACACCTGCAACAGCGAGGCACCGGCGGCCAGCCGCTCCCAGGCGATCTCGGGGCTGTCAATGCCGCCGACACCGATCAGGGGCAGGGCCGGCCCGGCGGTGGCCCGCAGCCGCCGCAGCACCTCCAGGGCTCGGTGGCGCAGGGGACGACCACTGAGGCCGCCGGCCTCCTCGGCCAGGGAGCGCCCGCTCTGAAGAAGCCGCCGCTGCTCCAGGCCCAGGCGGTCGAGGCTGGTGTTGACGGCGATCACACCAGCCAGCCCCTCCTCGTAGGCCATGCGGGCGATGGCATCGATGGCGTCATCTTCGAGATCGGGGGCGATCTTCACCAGCAACGGCGGACAGCCCGGCAGACGGCGCAGCCGTTCCACCAGCCGCCGCAGTTGCACCTCGTCCTGAAGATCCCGCAGCCCCGGGGTGTTGGGTGAGCTGACATTGATCACGGCGTAATCCGCCAGCGGGGCCAGCAGCTCCAGGGAGGAGGCGTAGTCATCGGGAGCCATCTCCAGGGAGGTGACCTTCGATTTGCCGAGATTGATGCCCAGCACCGCCGGCCGCTGACCGGTGGGGGGCAACTGCTGCCGCTCCAGTGTGCGCCGCACCAGCTCGGCGCCATCGTTGTTGAAGCCCATCCGGTTCAGGGCCGCCCGCTCCGCCGCCAACCGGAACAGACGCGGCCGAGGGTTGCCCGGCTGGCGATGCCAGGTGACCGTGCCCAGCTCGGCGAAGCCGAAGCCGAAGTGATGCCAGAGGCCAGCGGCCACGGCGTTCTTGTCGAAGCCGGCCGCCAACCCGACCGGATTGACGAACCGACAGCCAAAGATCGTCTGCTCCAGGCGCGGATCGCGCCGCACCAGCTCCGCCGAGAGGCCCGCCAGACTGCCGGCCACCAGGGGCCAGTTGCGGCGCAAGGAGGCCTGCGCCAGGGCCGACAGGGTGAGCCGGCTCAGCTGCTCAGCGTCGGCACCATCGTCGCGGCTGAGCAACGGGCCAACAAAGCGGCGGTAGAGGCTGCCGCTGCTGACCGGGTCGGATGTCGCGCTGCTCGTGGCGCTGCT
>JBEDHF010000026.1:0-7053 GCA_041174245.1 Cyanobacteriota bacterium | reverse complement strand
CGGACCAGGGGCACGACGTTGCGGGGGGCCTCATCGCTGCCTTCGGCAGGATCGCTGGCCTCGGGTTCGCAGGCCGCCAGGGCTTCCTGCAGCAGGGAATCAAAGGTGGCGCCGCTGAGGCGATGGCGCGCCAGTTCAAGGAAGGCCCGGGCCAGGGATTCGCCGGCGGCGGCCCGCAGGGCCGGATTGCTGCGGCGCTGCTCCTGCTCCTCCTCCACGGCTCGGATGAAGCGTTCGGTCACATCCCGCTTGGTGGAGGCCCGGATCCGGGTGTCCTGCTCCATCGAGGTCAGCGACATCTGATTGTCGAGCTCCTGCAGGCGCCGGGTCAGGCTTTCGAGCACATCCCGGGCTTCGCGTTGCACGTTGGCCAGCTGGCCATCGGAAAGCCGGGGTAGATCGGCCACAAAAACCTTGCCGTGGTCCCGCAGGGTCAGGAAGGTGGGGCGAACGGTGCTGCGGTTCGGGGCCGCTTCGCGCGGTCGGATCGGCCGCACCGGAGGGGTCGGACCGGCAGAGCTACGGCGTCGGGTGATCCGACCGGAGGTATTGGGACGACTGAACATTTATGAAAGGCGGAACGACAAGACAGAAGGTGTAGCGGTGCGACCAGGGGTGAGCGCTTGGCTGCTGGGAGTCCGGATCAGAGGGGCCGGTGGCGGCGTGATCGGCGCAGACCTGGTGGGGCCGGCCTGGTCAGCGCTCGGAGGGAGCGGCTGACGGGGAGGTGCCCGGAACGATTGATCGGGTCGAGCGATCCTTTGAAGGGTAAGGATCTCAGGATCCTTGGGATGGGAAGGATCTGGCGATCCTTTGGATGGGATGGATGATCTCCCGGGTCAGACCGTGAGGCACGTTCAGAGGGGTGCACCCTAGGCAGCCGTCGACCGTTCAGGGCGCTGGGGCGGTGCACTGATGCAAAGGCAGGGCACCGCCGCTTCAGGGCCCATCAGCGCATCAGGTGGCCCATCAGCCGGGCAGGCCAGCCAGGGGCGCCTCTTCCGTGGCTTCCCCGGCAACGATCTCGCCGAGCGCCCAGGCCTCGTAGCCGTTGGCGGCGCAGCAGGCCAGGGTGGCCTCAAGGGCTGAAGCGGGAACGATCAGGGTGAAGCCCACACCCAGGTTGAAGGTGTTCCAGAGGTCGGCCTCCGGCACCTCGCCGGCCTGCTGCAGCCATTGGAACAGCGCCGGTCGGCTCCAGCTCCCGGGGTCGATGCGGGCATGCACCCCCTTGGGCAGGGCCCGCGGCAGGTTTTCAGGCAGACCACCGCCGGTGATGTGGGCCATGCCGCGGATCGGCAGCGCAGCGGCCATCAGGGCGCGCACCAGCGCGCCGTAGAGACGGGTCGGCTGCAGCAGGGCGTCGATCACCCCGTCCTCACGGCCGGGCAGGCGGTCGTTGGGGCCGATGCCCGCCATCTCCAGGATCCGGCGCACGAGGCTGAAGCCATTGCTGTGCACTCCACTGCTGGCCACGCCGATGATCCGATCTCCCGCGCTGATCGTCTGGCCATCGATCAGGGCCTCTTCATCCACGACGCCGACGCAGAAGCCCGCCAGGTCGTAGCGGCCGGCTTCGTAGAACCCGGGCATTTCCGCAGTTTCGCCGCCCAGCAGGGCGCAGCCGCTCTGGCGGCAACCGTCGGCGATCCCGGCCACCACCTCGGCCATCGCCTCGGGGCTGAGCTTGCCGGTGGCGATGTAGTCGAGGAAGAACAGGGGGTCGGCGCCGCTCGTGATCACGTCGTTGACGCACATCGCCACGAGGTCGATGCCCACCGCATGGTGACGGCCATGGGCCTGGGCCAATTCCAGCTTCGTGCCCACACCATCGGCACCGGCCACCAGCAGGGGGCGCTGCAGGCCGGCTGGAATCCGGCAGAGCCCTCCGAAGCCGCCGAGGCCGCCCACCACTTCCGGTCGTCGGGTCGAATCGACACTGGCGCGGATCCGATCGACGAAGGCACGGCCCGCCACCACATCCACCCCTGCTGTCCTGTAATCCATCGCCGAGGCTCCCTGGCACTGCATCTGTGCCTCCATCCTCCGATGGCAGCCGCCGACCTGGCCCCTGGATCGGTGGACGGATGCCGGATTGGCCCTCGCAATGATCAGCCTGGCTGATGGCCTTGATCAGCCTCGCTGATCAGCCTGCGGGCCTCGATCGTGGCTGATCTCAGTGCTGGCCTTGAATCGGGTCGATGATGATCATTCCTGATCAGTCGATTGTGTGCGGATTGCATCTCTTTGTCCGGGATTTGGCGCTTAGGTTTGCCCTGTCGTCATTTCTCGATAGGAACTCCATCGACTGATTCGCATCTCCCTTTCACCCAATGAGGGAATCGATTCTTTCTCGATGAATGACCCGTTTTTCGGGTTTCAGCTGCCAACTGGCGGCGGGTTCCGCTTGTTATGCAACGCTTTTTCTCGCTCAGCGCCCTCGCCGTCCTTCTGTCTGGCAGCAGTGCGCTGATCCCCGTCCTGGCGGATGCCGGCCTCGCTTCCACTGGTCCCCTGCCCACGGTGACCACCGAAGTCGGAGACCAGACCCCCGGTGATCTCGCCATCCGCGACCGCGATGGCAGCACGGCTCCAGATCAGGACGCCATCCCGCCTCTGCCAAGCCTGCCGATCGCTTCGCCGGAACCCACCCGGGTGATCCAGGTCAGCAAGGGTAAGGCCAGCTGGTACGGCCCAGGCTTCTACGGCAACCGCACCGCCAATGGAGAGGTTCTGCGCCGCGGCACCCTCACCGCCGCCCACCGCACCCTCCCCTTCGGCACCCGCGTCCGGGTCACCAACCTCTGGAATGGCCGTACGGCCGTGGTACGGATCAATGATCGTGGCCCCTTCCACGGCTCCCGCGTGATCGACCTAGCCCAAGGGGCCGCCTCCGAACTCGGTGTCGCCTCCAGTGGTGTCGCCGACGTCCGCCTTGAGGTGCTGCGCTGAGGCCAGGCTCAGCCCGTCACGCCATCGCCCTGCCCCTGCTGGCATCGGCCCATCCGCCAATCTGGGGGATGGGCCTTTTGTTTTGCCGTTGTGCGTCTGCTTCGGACCAGCTCCGCCCTCAACGCCTGGCTGGGTGACCACCAGCGCGGCCCCCGGGGCGAGCGCTGGCGCCCCCTGCATTTCGTGCCGACGATGGGTGCCCTCCATCGCGGCCACCAGACTCTGATCACCAGGGCCGCCCAGCCCAAAGGCGACCAGGTCCCCAGGGTGCTGGTGAGCGTGTTCGTCAATCCACTGCAGTTCGGCCCTGGGGAGGATCTCGAGCGTTACCCGCGCCAGCTGGAGGCGGATGCGGCGCTGGCCGCTGAAGCGGGTGCTGAAGCGGTGTTCGCTCCCTCCGTGCCGGAGCTCTACCCGGAGGGTGAGCAGGGCCTGACCAGGGTGAGGCCCCCGGTCCAGCTGCTTGAGAGCCTGTGTGCCCGCCAGCGGCCCGGGCATTTTGAGGGCGTGGCCACCGTGGTCTGTCGGCTGCTGGCTCTGGTGCGACCGCAGCGGTTGTTTCTGGGCGAAAAAGACTGGCAGCAGCTGGTGATCCTGCGCCGCGTGATCCGGGACCTGGCGCTGCCGCTCACGGTCGAAGGGGTGGCCACGGTGCGGGAAACGGATGGCCTGGCCCTCAGCTCCCGCAACCGCTACCTCGATCCTGAACAGCGCCAGCGGGCCTCACGTCTGCCGGCGCTGCTGGCGGAGGCCGCGCGTCGCTTTCAGGCGGAGGCGCTGCCGATCGAGCTCCTGCAGGACTGGCTGACCACCCAGTTGCAGGCGGCCCAGCTGGTGCCCCAGTACGTCGAGGTTGTCGGACCCCATACGCTGAGGCCGCACCCAGGGCGCCAGGGGCTCTCCCTGCTGGCCGTTGCCGTTCAGTGCGGCCCGGCGCGCCTGATCGATCACCGTTTCCTGATGACCCGAGCTCCGATCGTTGCCATCGACGGCCCTGCAGGAGCCGGCAAGAGCACCGTCACCCGGGCCTTTGCTGATCGTCTCGGCCTGATCATGCTCGACACCGGTGCGATGTATCGCGCTGTCACCTGGTGGGTGCAGCAGCAGGGTGCCGATCCCGCCGACGAGGGGGCGGTGCAACCGCTGCTCGAAGGGCTCAACCTGCAGCTCAGTCGCTCGCCTGCGACCGGTGAGCAGATCGTCAGCATCAATGGCCATGAGGTCACCGCAGCGATCCGCAGTCCCGAGGTCACGGCCCTGGTGTCGGTGGTGGCGGCCCATCCCTGCGTCCGTCAGGCCCTGACGGCTCAGCAGCAGCGGCTCGGTGCCGAGGGCGGCCTGGTGGCGGAGGGCCGGGATATCGGCACGGCGGTCTTCCCCGATGCCGAGCTCAAGGTGTTCCTCACGGCCACCGTGGCCGAACGCGCTCGCCGGCGCGCCGCCGACCTTGCCGAGCGCGGTTTTGCCGTGCCGTCCCTGGCGGAACTGGAGGCCCAGATCGCCGAACGCGATCACCTCGATTCCACCCGGGCCGTGGCGCCGCTGTGTCAGGCGGCGGATGCGGCGGAACTGATCACCGATGGCCTCAGCATCGAGGCGGTCATTCAGCGGCTGGTGGATCTGTTTCGTGAACGGGTGCCTGAAGAGGTCTGGCCGGATCCAGCCCCGGCAGGGCCGCAAGCCAGTTCTCCTTCCTGATCCTTGGCCTCGATCCTTGCCCCTGGATCCCTGCGCCTGAAGGAGGGCGCCTGCCGCCGCAGGGTCGCCGCGCTTCAGGCCGTGCCCGCTGATCCGGGGCTTGGCTTCAGCCTGGATTCCGGCGCTCCAGCAGCGCTTCCAGCAGCCCATCGCAGGCGTCTTCGAGCAGGTCGAGCACGTCGTTGAAGCCGTCGGCGCCGCCGTAGTAGGGATCCGGGACCTCGTCGGCGCGGTGGCGACGGCAGTAGGCGGTCATCGGTTCGATCCTGGCTGTGATCGCTTCAGCGGGAGCCAAGCGCCGAACATTGGCGAGGTTGGAGGCATCCATCGTCAGGATCTGGTCGAAGCTCTGCAGGTCGGCGGCGGTGATCTGACGGGCCCGGCTCGGCAGCAGCACGCCCCGGGCTTCAGCGGCACGGATCATGCGGGCGTCGGCGGGTTTGCCCACGTGCCAGGAGCCCGTTCCCGCTGAATCCACCACGAAGGCGTCGCTCAGTCCGCGCTGCTGCAGTCGATGCAGAAACAGGCCCTCGGCTGCCGGCGAGCGGCAGATGTTGCCAAGGCAGACAAACAGCACCCGGGTCGGGGCAGTGGCTGGGATCGAAGGGTCAGGCATCGGGTTTCAGAACAGGCGTGCGAGGGCCTGCCCCGCCCGCAGGCGCACCACAGGCGTGTCTTCCTGGTCAGCGTCGGCAAGAGCGCTCAGGCAGGAGCGAATCCGATCCTGCATCGCTGGCTCCCGCACCGCCGGTACGGCAGCGGTCTGGGCCAGAGCCTCCAGCCCGACCACCACCGCGTAGCGCACCACCCATTCGCCGTCGCCAGCACCTGCCTCCAGGGCCCCAAGACAACGCTCGCAGGTCAGCACGCAGGCGTCCGCTGCCAGCGTTTCGAGCTTCAGCTGTCCGAGGCCACGGGCGGCAGCACGGCGCACACTGGGCCCCACATCGGTGGCCAGGGCTTCTTCGAGCACGTTCAGCCCCTCCACCGCACCGATGCCGGCCAGAGCCCGCACGGCCCAGGCCCTGGCGCCGTAGTTGCTGGCATCAAGATCGAGCAGGGCCGGCACGGCCGAGCTGCCGATGGCAATCAGACCCTCCACGGCCGCCACCGCAGCGCCTGGGTTGTTGTAACGGAGCACATCCACCAGGGTGTCGGCGGCCTCGGGGGCTGCAGTGGCGGCCAGCGCGGCCGTCGCCCGCAGCAGGCTCTCGGCGCTGTCGGCCTGGTCAACGGCCTCCTTCAGGGCCTGAAGCGAAGGGATCGGCACAGGGGTCACAGCAGGTCGTCCATCACGGCGAGCACGGCAGCGGTGCTGATCGGGCTCTCCAGTTCGATCGGGTGGTTCTCCACCAGGCCTCGCAGGGCAATCAGCTTGAGGCTGTTTTCGGCCAGGGTGCGGGCAATCGGCTCCAGGGCCGGGCGCCAGCCCACGGCGCCGAGGTCCATCAGGGCGGCCCGTCGCACCTGCAGCTGTGGATGACGGAGCAGCTCCAGGAGCGGCTCAGCCCAGCGCTGATCGCGGCTCAGTTGCAGCAGGGCCCGGCAGGCGGCACTGCGAATCAGGGGGCGTTCATGGTTGAGGAAGGGTTCGATCACCGCCAGGATCTCGGGGCTGTTCACCCCCACGGCCCCAAGCGCTTCGAGCATCGCTTCACAGGGTTCCACCAGGCGGGGACTCTCGGCCCGGCGGATGCCGACGACCGCAGGGCCCGGCGCCAGGCGACGGGCGATCACGGCGGCGGCGTCGCGGCAACCCAGTTCGCCCAGGGTGCGGGCCGCGGCTTCGCGCAGGCCGTCGTCCTCATCGTCGAGGGTGATCAGCAGGTCGGGAATTGCCGCTGCGGCGGAGGCACCAAGTTTTCCCAGGGCTCTGGCGGCATTGCGGGCCACGGCGTTGTGCTCAACCCCGCTGCCAGGCACCCCCTGATGCCGCTGGGCCAGGGCGTTGCGCAGCAGAGGCACAGCCTCTGGATGCTGGCTGCGCATCCGGCCGAGCCACCAGGCGGCGTAGTACTGATCGCCCTGGTTGTCGCTCTGACGCAGCCGCGCCAGGGCTTCGTCCTCCGTGATCGGAGCGCCGGATCCGGGCGGTGGAACGTCGGCCATGGCCGATGGTGGGTGGCTCAAGGATCTTGATGCTGCCATCTGTTGCCCCCCGATTGGCGTCAATCCGGGGGGAGTGATACGGGCCGGATCGTTGCCAGCGTTACTGAGCTGCTGCCCCGTGGTGTTCTTTGGAGTTGCGGGGAAGGTAGGCATAAAAAAAGGGGCCCCCGAAGGGGCCCCGACTGTCCAGGGGTCTGAAGGATCAGACGAGGGCAGCGATGGCGTAGTCGATGTAGTTGTTGGCGATCACACCAGCGTCGCCGGCGATGCCGTGGTTGGCCTTGATGTAGCTCA
>JBEDHF010000025.1:0-5135 GCA_041174245.1 Cyanobacteriota bacterium | reverse complement strand
GACCGGCGGTGGCAGCGTCCCGGCCGGAGCTGCCGTGTGGTCTGCCGGCGTCGGCTCCTCTGCTGGCAGCGCCTCTGTTGGCAGCGACTCTGCCGGCAGCGCCAGCGCCCCATCGGGCCCTGATGCCTCGGTCTGGGGCGCCGCTGCGCCGGCGTCCTCGCCTGCGGCTGCTCAGTCCGGTTCGCTGCCGGCCTCGCCCCAGGAGCAGATCGATCAGCTCCGGGCCCTGGTGAGCAGCATCGCCCGCCGCCTTGAGGAGCGCTCCTGATGGCGCGCTCTCTGCGCATCTGGTGGTTGGTGCTGGCGTTGCTGGCCGGCCTGTGGTGGGATTCCCAGCCCTGGACCTACCCCGGGGGCTGCACCCCCGAACGCCGGCAGGCGCGGCAGCGGCGCCAGGCCCATTGGCTGGCCGAACGGATGCTGGCCCTGGGATCGGCCTTCATCAAGCTCGGCCAGCTGCTCTCGGCCCGGCCCGATGTGCTGCCGGCGGTGATGGTGGAGGAGCTGGCCCGGCTGCAGGACCGGGTCCCTTCCTTTCCGTTCGCGCTCGCCCAGGACATCCTGGAGCAGGAGCTCGGTGAGCGCTGCAGCGAAATCGTCGATCTGGCCGAGGAGCCCCTCGGTGCGGCCAGCCTGGCCCAGGTGCACCGCGCCAGCCTGCGCAGCGGCCGCCAGGTGGTGCTCAAGATTCAGCGGCCCGGTCTGGAGGCTCTCTTTCGCCAGGATCTCGATGTGCTCCAGCAGGTGGCGGCGCTGCTGCAGCGCCATCCCCGCTGGGGTGTGGGCCGCGACTGGGTGTCGATTGCGCGGGAATGCCGGCGGGTGCTGCTGCGTGAGCTTGATTTCCGTTTAGAGGCCCAGCACGCCGCCCGCTTCCGTCAGCAGTTTCTTGGCGATCCTGGCGTGCGGGTGCCTGGGGTGGTGTGGGAGCTGAGCAGCCGCCGCGTGCTCTGCCTCGATTACCTGCCGGGCATCAAGGTCACCGATCGCCAGGCGCTGCTGGAGGCCGGTCTCGATCCAGCGGCGGTGGCGGAACGCGGGGCTGCCAGCTACCTGCAGCAGCTGGTGCGCTTCGGCTTCTTTCACGCCGATCCCCATCCGGGCAATCTGGCGGTGGCGGCCGATGGCGCCCTGATCTACTACGACTTCGGCATGATGGGCGGCCTCAGCGAGGCCCTGCGCAGCCGCATCGGCCGGATGGTGCGGGCAGCAGCGGCCCGTGATGCGGCTGGCCTGGTGGAGGAACTGCAGGCGGCTGGGGTCCTGGCCAGGGGCATTGACCCCGGGCCGGTGCGGCGGTTGGTGCGGGTGATGCTCACCGAAGCGCTGACGCCACCCTTTTCCTCGGATGTGATCGGGCGCCTCTCCGGCGATCTCTATGCCCTGGTGTACGGCCAGCCCTTCCGGTTGCCGGCCGATCTGATCTTCGTGATGCGGGCCCTTTCCACGTTTGAGGGGGTGGGACGCAGTCTTGATCCGGGCTTTAGCCTGATGGCGATCGCCCGTCCCTACCTGCTGCCTCTCATGACCAACAGCGGCGGTGGTGCCGGCAGTGGCGCCAATGATTTTCTGAACGAACTCTCGCGCCAGGCCGCTGAAGTGGGCAGCCGTGCCCTCGGCCTGCCCCGGCGCCTGGAAGACAACCTGGCCCGCCTCGAGCAGGGCGATTTGCAGGTGCAGATCCGCGCCGGTGAAACCGATCGGCTGCTGCGGCGTCTGGCCCTGAGCCAGCAGGCTTCGGCCCAGGCGGTGCTGCTGGCGGGGCTGTCGGTGGCGGCGGCCGTGCTGGTGGGTGGCCCCTGGCCGGGCCTTGGCGTGATCCCGGTGGCCGCGGCGCTGCCGGTGGGCCTCAGCTGGCTGAAGCTGCAGGCCCGCCTGCGCCGGGATGGCCGGCTCGAAGCCATGCAGGGCCATTCCTCCTGAACGGTTCGTCGCCTTCTGCAGCACGCTCAAGTCCCTGCTGGCCCGCCTGGGCGCTGATGGCCGACGGATTGATTCCTGTCGGGGCCAGGGTTGGCCTGGGGGGTTCCATGCTTTGTTCGGGGGGCTGGCCAAGGGGCGCCCGAGGCGTGGGTCAAGGGTTCGCGGACGTTGCCCAAGGGTTGGCCAAGCGGTTGCCCAGGGTTAGCCAAGGTTGCTCAGGGCTTACGCACCGGTTGCTGAAGGTGTGGTCAGATGGCTGGCTGAAGTCGCTCCAGGTGCGGCCATAGGGGTCGCCGCAGTTGTCCAAGGGTTAGCCAAGGGGTTGCCCGAGGGTTAGCCAAGGTTGTGCAAGGGTTGGCCGGGGGGCTCCACGCTTGGGCCAAGGGGGCTGGCGAGGCTGCGGCCAAGGCGCGGCCTGAGGGTTCGCGGACGTTGCCCAAGGGTTAGCCAAGGGGTTGCCCAAGGGTTGGCCAAGGTTGCGTCAGGGGTGTCCAGGGTGGCCGGCTGCGGCGAGAGGAGCGAACCCTGGGCGTTGATCGGATTCGGATCGTTCCCCGGCTGGCCCGTTCGAGCGTCAGCGTGTTCTCAGGGGCGGCCGCTGAGCGGCCTTCGGGGCGTTCACAGGGGCAGCTCCTGGGCTGCCTGCCCCGCTGAAACCAGGGTCGGTGCCGCTCCAAGGCGCACCTGGCGCAGTCTCAACCGTCGGCTTGCACCACAATCACGCCCAGTCAGGGCGCGTTGGTTGTGTTGGATCCAATCCAGGCGGTGTCGCTGCTGGGTGCGCTGTTGCAGCTGATCGCCTTTGGCCTTCTGCAGCTGGGCCGTCTGTCCACGCAGACCTACCGCTACCAGGGGGCGAACGTGATCGGTTCCCTGCTGATGGCCGTTGTTGCCACGGTTCAGCGTGAGTACGGCTTCATCCTGATGGAAGCGGTCTGGTGCCTCACTGCTTCCTATGGCCTACTCCGGCTGATCCGGGCGCGGGCCTTTGCCCGGCGCCGCCAAGGAACCTCTGGCTAAGCCTGAGCGCAGGCGTTATCGCTCCGCCTGAGGCTCCCTCGTCAGCCCTCGTCAGGCCAGCGGCCTGCCGGCATCCGCCCCGGAGCGCCAGACTGGCGCTTCGGGGCGATCGGGCGCAGCCCCTGGATCAGCGCTCCGGTGGCAGCCTCAGCCTCAGCCCCGGCCGCGGGGGGCGCAGTTAGCCTGGATCCAGTGATTCGCCGGGGCCTGATGACAACCGTTCCCCTGCCTGCGGCCGTTCCCACGTTCACCGCTGTGATTCGTCAGGACGGACCCTGGTGGATCGGTTGGGTGGAGGAAGTGCCTGGGGTGAATGCGCAGGAGGCCTCCCGGGATGGTCTTCTGATCTCGCTGCGTCAGGTCCTGCGCGAGGCCCTGGCCCTCAATCGTCAGGAGGCCCTGGAGGCAGCCGGTCCAGGGTCGGAAGAGCTGGCGCTCACCCTGTGAAGCACAGAGATCTCCTGCGCCACCTTGGCGCTTGTGGATGTGAGCTGTTACGGGAAGGGGGGAATCACTCTTGGTGGTGGAACCCTGAGCAGAACCGACGCAGTGCCATTCCGCGGCATTCTGAAATCAGTGATCTGCTTGCACGCAAGATCTGTCGGGATCTTGGCGCGCCCCTTCCCTGAACCAGGGAGACTCAGCCCCGGCCGCGGGGGCCTCGGTCTTCGGCGCCGGCGTAGATCGCCTGGTTGCCGAGTTCGTCTTCGATCCGCAGCAGGCGGTTGTACTTGGCCACGCGCTCGGAGCGGCTGAGGGAGCCGGTCTTGATCTGGCCGGCGCGGGTGGCCACCGAGAGATCGGCGATCGTGGTGTCCTCGGTTTCGCCGGAGCGGTGGCTGATCACGCTGGTGTAGCCGGCCCGGCCCGCCAGGTCGATCGCTTGCAGGGTTTCGGTGAGCGAACCGATCTGGTTCACCTTGATCAGGATCGAATTGGCTACGCCGAGGTCGATGCCGCGTTGCAGGCGGCTGCTGTTGGTCACGAACAGGTCGTCGCCCACCAGCTGCACGGTGCGACCCAGGCGCTCGGTGAGCAGGGCCCAGCCGTCCCAGTCGTCCTCGGCCACCCCATCCTCGATCGAGACGATCGGGTAGCGGCTCACCAGCTGGGCCAGCTGGTCCACCATCTCGGCGCTGGTGTAGTTGCCGCCGCCGAAGGCATAACGGCCATCGCGGTAGAACTCGGTGCTGGCCACATCCAGGGCCAGGGAAATCTGTTCCCCGGGGCGGTAGCCGGCCTTCTCGATCGCCTGCACCAGCAGATCGCCGGCGGCGTCATTGCCGAGATCGGGCGCAAAGCCGCCCTCATCACCCACGGAGGTGGAGAGGCCGCGCTCGTTCAGCAGGCCCTTGAGGGTGTGGAACACCTCGGTGCCCATCCGCAGCGCCTCGCGGAAGCTCGGGGCGCCGTGGGGCACGATCATGAACTCTTGGAAATCCAGGCTGTTGGCGGCATGGGCGCCACCGTTGATCACGTTCATCAACGGCACCGGCAGCAGGTTGGCCAGCGGTCCACCCAGGTAGCGGTAGAGGGGCAGGCCCACACCGCTGGCGGCAGCCCGGGCGGTGGCCAGGCTCACGGCCAGGATCGCGTTGGCGCCGAGGGCGCTCTTGTTGTCGCTGCCATCGAGTTCGGCCATGGCGCCATCCACGGCCGCCTGGTCGAGGGCGCTCAGGCCGCAGAGCACCGGCGCGATCCGCTCCTCGATGTTGGTCACGGCCTGAAGCACGCCCTTGCCGAAGTAACGGCTGCCGCCATCGCGCAGCTCATGCGCTTCATGGGCGCCGGTGCTGGCGCCGCTGGGCACGATCGCCCGACCGGTGGCGCCGCCCTCGAGCATCACTTCCGCTTCCACCGTCGGCGTGCCGCGGGAATCAAGCACCTCCCGGGCAACAACGGTATCGATGGCGAGGTCGAGGGTATCGAACACGGAGTCGCGCTCTTGTCTTGAACTGGAAGGAATCCTATGGGTCGCCCCTTCCCCCCTCCCTGTCGCCGTTGGCACCGTCTGTTGAATCGGTGGCCAGAATGACGGTCAGATCAGCTGGTCTGAGCGGCTGATCCTTTTCCGCGTGCGCCTGGCCTCCGCCCCGGTCCCGCGGTCCCGTCCGACCGGCTCCGCGTTGCTGCTTGTCGCCCGGGAACCCGCAGCCGGCCCCGCCCCAGGCCCGCTCGCTGGGTCCCTCGGC
>JBEDHF010000024.1:0-9025 GCA_041174245.1 Cyanobacteriota bacterium | reverse complement strand
GCCCTGGAGCACCAGTGCCATCACGCTGCTGCTGACGATCGGCGCCCTGATCGTGGTTCTGCAGCCACGACCACGGGCGATCGGCCTGGGCCGGGTGTTGCTGGCCGCCGATCTGCTCCAGAGCTTTCCGATCGAGGGCAGCCGGCCGGTGCCGGAGCTCTGGACGCGGCGGCTGGGCCCTGCCGCCCCCGATCTCTGGCGTCATGGGAAGGGGTCCTGGTGGCAGTTGTGGTCCGGCCATGACGATGCCGGTGCGGCTCTCGTGCTTCCCGCTGCAAGCGTTGAAGGAAAAAGGAGGCCCGCCGGGGCGCTGGTGGTGGACGATCTGGTGGTGATCGCCGCAGGGCCCCTGGCGGCGGCGGAACTCTCCAGCCAGCTCGATCCCAGACACCGACAGCTCCAGGGCCTGGAGCTGCGCTGCCTCAAACGCCTGGAACAAGGTCAGGCGGTGTACTGGGCCGGTCAGGGACTGGCTGGCATCTTTGGCAGCCTGACCCCCCTGCTGCAGCATTGGCAGCAGGGATGCCTCAGCCTGCAGCTGTCCGCCGAGGAGCTGAGCTGGGAGGGAGAAGCAAGTGCGGTCCCTGGCCTGAAGGCCGAAGCCCCAACAGCGCTTGAAGCCAGGGAAGAGCGAGCGGCGCTGCCTGCGGACAGTCAGCTACTGCTGCGAGGGAGCCGGCTCGATCTGCTGGTTGGCAGCCTGCTGGGGAGATCCTTGCTGCGCGACACCCTGCAGCAGTCCTATGGGCTGGACCCGGACCTCCTCAAGGCCATGGCGGCCAGTCCGTTTGCGCTGAGCCTGCGAAGCCTTCCAGCGGGCCCCTTCCGACTTGGACTGACCCTGGAGATCAACCCCTCAGGTCGTGGCCAGAGCTGGAGGAAAGGTCTGCAACAACTCGACCAGGGGATCCGCGCCCAGGGTCTGCAGCCGCTGGGAACGGCCAACCCATCGCTGACGCCAGGAGGCAGGCAGGAGGCTCAAAGCTGGACTCGCGGCGATGGCGCCGTGGTGGGTGGCTGGCGCTGGCAACGGGTCAAGCCAGGCACCGGGAGCAGCGGAACGGAGCGGCTGGTGCTCTTTCTCGGACCGCCGCCACCAGCCAGCTCGATCGCCCCGTCGCCAACGAACGATCAGCCAACGGGAAGCGGCGTCGTGTTGGTGTTGGCACCGAATCAGCTTGCCGCCATCGGCGCCTTCCCCGCCAGCCTGCCACCGGTGTTGCCGGCGGCGAGCCGGCTGCAAATGTGGTCCGGCAGTCAGGGATCGAACGGACGGGCCGGAACGATCAGCCCGCTGCGGGGGGCGTTGCATCTGCAGCCGTAGCGGCACCGGCCTCGGCGCGCTCACGTCGGCGCCGATCAGCCGCCACGGTCTCCTCCATCAGCTCAACGGCCTGGGCCATCTTTTCGAGATTGCCCGCGTAAAGGCTGATGTCCTTATCGACGCGCTCACGCATCAGGCCCATGGCCACCGCCAGATCATGGGCAGAGGCGCGCAGGGCGGCTGGATCGAGAGCTTCGGCCCCCTGCGCCTCCTCCAGCAGGCTCAACAAGCCAACGGCCATCAGCCGCGAATAGTGAAAATCGGGACGACGAATCGAGGCCAGGCTTGTGGCCAGGGGCTCGGGAGCGCCCTCGCCGGCGGCAGCGATCCACTGTTGCACCGCCTCAACGCTGTGATGGCCCATGGCCCCGCGGGCGGCTTCGGCCTGCTGCCTGAGGCTTGTGGCATCGAAGCCATTGGCCGAACAGAGGGCGTCAAGCAGTGGCTGGCGATGCTCCTCCGGGCGGTAGCCCTTGGCAAAAGCGTCGAACACCTGAATCAAGCCCACCGCAAACAGCGGGTTGGCCTGGAAGCCCTGCTGATGGCTGAGCAGGTGCAGCTCCACCAGCAGCTCGTCAACGAGCCTGCGGTGCAGTGGCGCGATCACATAGGGAAACGAGCGATGAAAGGCACGTTTGCTGTCAGCAACTGTGGGAGCGGCGCTCAAGTGATCGATCCAGGCTGAGGCCGACCTTAGCGCCGAGCTCTCCCGAGCGAGGGAAACGGCACCGACCGGCCGGCACAGCCCCAGAACTCAGTAAGATTGCAGGCGTGCGCGCATGAGCCTGTCGATGATCCCGATCGTGATTGAGGAGTCGGGCCGGGGGGAACGGGCCTTTGATATCTACTCACGCTTGCTGCGTGAACGGATCATCTTTTTGGGCGAACCCGTGACCAGCGATTCCGCGAATCGGGTCGTGGCCCAGCTGCTCTTCCTTGAGGCCGAGGATCCGGAAAAAGACATCTTCCTCTACATCAACTCACCTGGCGGATCGGTGTACGACGGTCTTGGGATCTTCGACACCATGCAACACATCAAACCGGACGTCCAGACCGTTTGCATTGGCCTTGCCGCCAGCATGGGGGCCTTCCTGCTTGCCGCAGGCACCAAAGGCAAGCGCAGCAGCCTCACCCATTCGCGGATCATGATCCACCAGCCCCTCGGTGGAGCCCGGGGACAGGCCAGTGACATCCGCATTCAGGCCGATGAGATTCTCTATCTGAAGAAGAAGCTCAATCAGGAGCTTTCCGATCGCACCGGTCAGCCCCTGAGCCGGATTGAAGAAGACACCGATCGCGACTTCTTCATGTCGCCGGCTGAGGCTGTGCAGTACGGCCTGATCGACAAGGTGATCGACAAGCGTCCGGTCCGCCCTGTCTGAGTGGGTCGCGGACGCGGTCAGAAGCAAGGAGCCGCAGGCGGCAAAGGACTCCCCCCGAGTCTGCGGCCCAGCAAGGTCTGCCCTGTCTGCGGCAGGCCTTTTTCATGGCGCAAGAAATGGGCTGATGCCTGGGAGCAGGTGATCCACTGCTCGGATCGCTGCCGCCAGCAGCGCCGGCCAAGCCAGGGAACCGACTGAGCCAGCCGCCTGAGACATACGACTGAGCCAGACGAGCGAGTCAAGCGCTTGAACCATCCGTCTGAGACACTCGCCTAAGCCAGCATCCAGAGAGCGGGCGTTTCCGTCGCTTAGCCGCCCTGGACCGCGACTCTGTCAAAGGCCAAAAAAAGCCCCCTCAGCCTTGGCTGAAGGGGTGACGAATCAGGCCAGCTGACGTAAACGTCTCACTTGAACCGTCAGACGAACGGAAACGAAAAGCGCTCAGTTGGCAGGCTCAAGCGTTTCGCTGATCACCTCACCGGTGCTGGCCTCAGCCAGGAACGGAGAGAAGCGTTCCTTTTCAGGAATATCAGCGAACTCACTGACAATGGCGCGGAATTCGTCGCCATCCAGGCTCTCTTTCTCGATCAACAGCTCCACCACCCGATCCATGCAGATGCGGTGAGCAGCGACAAGGGCAACCGTGTCGGCGTAGCAGCTCTGAACGATCTGACGCACCGCCTCATCAATCTTGCTGGCGAGGTGATCCGAACCATCGCTGCGGGTCATCAGATCACGGCCAAGGAAGACCTCCTGGTTCCCGGCTTCAAACGACACCTGCCCGAGATCGCTCATGCCGAAACGGGTGACCATCTGGCGGGCGATCGAGGCCACCTGCTGGATGTCCCCGCCAGCACCGGTGGTGACTTCAGCGTGGCCGAAGACAACATCCTCAGCGGCGCGGCCCCCGAGAGCACCCATGATCCGGGCCCGCAGTTGGGCGCGACTGACCAGCATCTGCTCCTCATCGGGAGAGAACCAGGTCAGGCCCTGAGCCTGGCCGCGGGGAATCAGGGTGACCTTCTGCACAGGGTCGTGGGCCTGAACCAAGGTGCCGACCAGGGCATGGCCGACTTCGTGATAGGCAATCAGGCGCTTGCTGCGGCCATCGGTGAGGGGCTTGCCTTCCATACCGGCGATGATCCGGTCGACGGCATCATCGATTTCAGCCACGCTGGTGGCCTCCTTGCGCCGACGAGCGGTGAGAATCGCCGCTTCATTGAGCAGGTTGGCCAGATCGGCACCGGAGAAGCCGGGAGTGCGGCGGGCGATCGTCTCGAGCGAAACATCGCTGGCGAGGGTCTTGTTGCGGGAATGCACCTTCAGGATCGACAGACGACCCTTGATATCGGGCACATCCACCATCACCTGGCGATCAAAACGACCCGGACGCATCAGGGCTGAATCGAGCACATCGGCCCGGTTGGTGGCCGCGATGATGATGATGCCGCTGTTGCCCTCAAAGCCATCCATCTCGGTCAGGAGCTGGTTGAGGGTCTGTTCACGTTCGTCGTTGCCACCGCCGATGCCAGCACCACGCTGACGACCCACGGCATCGATCTCGTCGATGAAGATCAGACAGGGGCTGTTCTCCTTGGCCCGCTTGAACAGGTCGCGAACGCGGCTGGCGCCGACGCCGACGAACATCTCCACAAACTCAGAACCGGAGAGGGAGAAGAAAGGAACGCCAGCTTCGCCGGCGATCGCCTTGGCCAGCAGGGTTTTGCCGGTACCCGGAGGGCCGACCAGCAGCACGCCACGGGGAATCTTGGCGCCAACGGAGGTGAAGCGCTCCGGCGTTTTCAGGAACGTGACCACTTCCTGAAGATCTTCCTTGGCCTCTTCAACGCCAGCGACGTCCTTGAACAGGACGCCCGTTTCGGCTTCCATCAGGAAGCGGGCCTTGGTTTTGCCGAACTGCATGGCCTGACCGGGGCCTCCGGGCATGCCGGAGTTGCGACGAGCCAGGAAGATCAGCGAACCGATCAGCAGCAGCGGGAAGAGCAGGTTGCCGAGCAGGCCGAAGGCTGGCGGGGCGGTGCGGGGCGGATGGATGTCAAAACTGATTCCCTGGTCCTTGAGGCGGCCGACAAGCTCAGGGGCCAGACCAGGCAGATCAACGCGCAGGCGCTGAACGCGGTTATCGAGATCCGGATCCACCGCTTCGATCACAGCGCTGCGGCCGCCGTCATAAACATCAACGGCGGTGACACGACCGGCCTCGACGTAATCAAGGAAGCGGCCGTAGGTCATGCGAGCAATCGCCGCATTGCGAGGTGCGGTCGTCGGACCACTGCGATCAGCAGCCCCGGGAGCTGCCGGCGCCAGGAATTGCCATCCGAAAAACAGCGCGACGCCGATCGGCAGGATCCAGAGGAGAAGCGGACGCCAGCGCTGGTTCATAGCTTCGGTGATTTCTTAACAAGTGTAACGGAAGCGACGCCCAGATGAGGCTCAGCAGGCCTGCTGCCAGGCGTTCCTCTCCCCATTCTCCCGTGCCGTGGAGGGATCGACCGTTGGCAGCACGGCAACCGAGGCGGGCTCAATCAACAGCTCCTCCACCGCCAGCGTTTCCAGCAACTCAGGGCCACCGAGGCCGTGGGTCCAGATCTCAAGCTCGGAATCAGGAGGGCACTGAAAACTGAGCAGCTCAAAGGGAAACACCACCCGTTCCAGGAAGAACTCCTGGGGGCCGAGGCAGCGAATGATCACCATGCGATCGCTGCCATTGCGGTAGCCACAGGACAACAGGCCCAAAGCCTTGACCTCGAACAGAACTCCCATCAACTCACCCACGGTCCAATCGCTGGGTGACCGCTGACACCGTTTCTGGGGATGGCGCCGTTCTTCCGTCTTTTTTCAGGTTTCAGACGGGCGATCGAGCCCGAAGGGGCGGCCCTCAACCCCAGGCTTGGCACAGCAGGGCAGCAGCCAGGCTTCCCCGAGCCGCTGGATTCAAAGGAATCAGAGACTGCGCAAGGCGACGATCGGATCGAGGGCCGCCGCCCGCCGGGCCGGCACCACGCCGAAGAAAAGACCGATCGAGCCGGACAGCCCCACCGTGATCAGCACGCTGGCGGCGCTGATCGAGGCCGGAAGCGGCGTCAGCATAGCCACCAGGGTCACAGCCCCGAGGCCGAGAGCGCTGCCAACCACCCCTCCAAGACTGGAAAGCACCAGCGATTCGATCAGGAACTGACGCAAGACATCACTGCTGCGTGCTCCCAGGGCCTTGCGCAGGCCGATCTCCTGGGTGCGCTCGCTGACCGACACCAGCATGATGTTCATGATGCCGATGCCGCCCACCAGCAGCGAGATGGCGCCAATGGCCGCCAGCATCAGCGTCAGGCCGCCGGTGATCGTGCCCACGATCGCCAGGGCATCCTTCTGGGAGCGGACGGCGAAGTCGTCCTCCCGCAGAATCCGGTGACGCTGGCGCAGCAGGTTGGTGATCTGGAAGGCGGCGGCGCTGGTGCTGTTCTCGTCGCGGGCCTCGACACTGATGAAGTTGAGACTGATCCCATAGGTGGGATCTCGACCGCTGAGCTTGCTGACCATCGTCGTCAGCGGCACATAAGCGTTCTCATCCTGATTGGCGCCGAAGACCGCCCCCTTGGGCGCCATCACGCCGATCACCTCAAAGGCCTGATCGCGGATCCGCAGCGAGCGGCCGATCGCCGAACCGCCGGGTAGCAGCCGGGTGCGCAGATCGGGGCCGATCACCACCACGTTGCGGGCCGCCTGAAGATCGCTGCTGCTGAAAAACCGACCCTGGGCGAGTTCGAAGCGTCGCACCGGAATGAAGTCCGGGGTGACCCCGGACACCGAGGCCGTGGCCGAGAGAGAGCCCGCTTGCACCACCTCGCTGAGGGTGATCTGGGGGGCAACGCGTCGGATGCTCGGCACCTGCTCGGCGATGGCCTCGGCATCTTCGAGCACCAGCGTTTTCGGGAAATCAATCCCCTGACGGCGGGTGTCGTTGTTGCCGGGCACCACGAACAGAACGTTGGCCCCCAGGGTGTTGAGCTGCCCTTCAGCGAGATTCTGGGCACCGCGCCCCACCCCCACCAGGGTGATCACCGAAGCGTTGCCGATGACGATGCCCAGCATCGTCAGAGCACTGCGCAGGCGGTTGGACCCCAGGGTGTGGAAGGCCATGCCCACGGTTTCCCGCAGGGAGAGTTTGGAGGCCATGGGCAAGGGCCTGGCGGCGGATCAGGAGCGGGCGTCGACTGTTCTAGAGGAAGCGGCTGTGGCAAGGCCGGAACCGTTGGATCGGCTGCCTCTTGGCATGGCTGCCTGAGGGCATGGCTGCCTCCGGACAGCAGCGACCGCATCAGCGGCAGGAACACCGAACTGAGCGGAGGCTACGTATCCAGCCTGGCGGAGGCCGCGGTGAGCGAGGCCCGATCCTGGGAGGTCAGCGTCTGCGGCAGAGGTCGGTTCAGACGTCGGTGAGGTGCTGATGCGGATCGGACGAGACGATGCCGACCTTGATCAGGTCGGTGGAACCGCTGACGCCCGTGAGGGTACCGGCGGTCTGCACCACCAGATCGCCCTCGCGCAGCAGCCCACGCTCCTGAGCCACTGCCATCGCCATCGCGAAGGTGCCGCTGGTGGAGCTGTCCTGGCTGATCAGCAGGGGGTTCACCCCCCAGACCAACTGCAGCTGGCGGGCCACGGACGAGTCGCTGGTCACCGCCAGAATCGGCGTGCTGGGGCGGAACTTGCTGACGTTGCGAGCCGTGGAGCCGGACTTGGTGAGCGGCAGAATCGCCGAAGCATCGAGCTGGCGGGCGATCGAACTGACGGCCTGGCTGATCGCATTCGGGATCGTGGTGGCCATGTGGCTGTCGAGCACCCGGCGGGGATAGTCGCGCTCGATCCGGCGGGCGATGGTGGCCATGGTGGCCACCGCCTCGACGGGGTAGTCGCCAACAGCCGTTTCGTTGGAGAGCATCACCGCGTCGGTGCCATCCAGGATGGCGTTGGCCACGTCGCTGACCTCAGCCCGGGTGGGACGGGGGCAACCGGCCATCGAATCGAGCATCTGGGTGGCGGTGATGATCGGGATGCCGAGGCTGTTGGCCTTGCGGATCAGCTCCTTCTGAAGCAGGGGCACTTCCTCGGCCGGCATCTCAACGCCAAGATCGCCGCGAGCGACCATCACGCCATCGCAGAGCGGCAGGATTGCATCGATCTGATCGATGGCCTCGAATTTCTCGATCTTGGCGACCACCGGGGTCTGGTGTCCGTGGCTGGCGATCAGCTCACGGATTTCGATCATGTCCGAGGGGTTGCGCACGAAGCTGAGCGCCACCCAGTCGACCCCGTGCTGCAGACCGAAGATCAGATCCGCACGGTCCTTGTCGGTCAGCGCCCGGATCGAGAGCTGCACGTCCGGGAAGTTGACCCCCTTGTTGTTGGAAAGGACGCCGCCGACGGTGACCTCGCAGTGCAGGGCCTGGGCGGCCAGGTCCACAGCGCTGACGACCATCTCAACGCGGCCGTCATCAAGAAGGATGCGGCTGCCGGCGGTGACCTCCTCGGCCAGCTTGTCGTAGGTGACCGTGGCGATCGTCTGGTCACAGGCCACCTCGCGCGAGGTGAGGGTGAAGGCATCACCGCGCTTGAGGGTGATCGGACCGCCAGCGAAGCGGCCGAGGCGGATCTTCGGACCCTGGAGATCCTGAAGGATGCCGGTGTGAACGCCGAGGGCGGAGGAAACCTGGCGGATCGTCTCGATCCGGGCCGCGTGCTCCGCGTGGTCGCCGTGGGAGAAATTGAGCCGGAAGGTGGTGGCGCCCGCTTCGATCAGCTCGCGGAGGCGCTCTGGCGATTCGGTGGCAGGCCCGATCGTGGCGACGATCTTGGTGCGACGCATGAGATCGGGCAGGGCCATGAAAACCGTCAGGTATCAGTCGGAAACTACCATCCGACCCAGCCCCCCTCCCGGCGATGGATCTCAATCAGTACCAGCGCCTCTCCAGGGCCACCGCCCGCTACCCCGACGCCGGCAGCAATCCGATCTATCCGACCCTGGGCCTCTGTGGCGAGGCCGGTGAGGTGGCCGACAAGGTCAAGAAGGTGCTGCGGGACCGCGACGGCGTCTTCGACACCGAGGTGCTGCAGTCGCTGGCCCTGGAGCTCGGCGATGTGCTCTGGTACGTGGCCCAGCTGGCCACCGAGCTTGAGCTGGACCTGGAGACGATCGCCGCCGCCAATCTGGAGAAGCTGCGCAGCCGCGCGGCCCGTAACGTGATTTCCGGCAGTGGCGACGATCGCTGAAGCGCCCCATGCCGCCCCGATCCCCCTGCAG
>JBEDHF010000023.1:0-3148 GCA_041174245.1 Cyanobacteriota bacterium | reverse complement strand
GCATCAGGCCGGCCTGGTGGCGATCAGCCTCGGGGCCGGCCTGATGCAGGGCCTTCTGGATTGGCGGAGCAAGCGGCGCTGAGGCGATCAAGGCCGATCACCAGCGCTCGATCGGATCAATCGGGAAGGTGGCGAACCCCGTCATCGCCCCCACCGGATCCACGCCGGCCGGAAGCGCCAGCACCGAGAACATGTAGGTGTCGGACTGGAGAGGATTGGTCCAGGGGCGCAGCACCACCGTCACCGTCTGACCGGGAGCGACGGGATTGGCGAACAGCACCTTGAATCGGCGCTGACTCTGATCAAACTGAAAGCTGGCCGGAATCGTCGCGATCTCACGACGCGGTTCGCCCAGGAAGGCCCGGCACTGCGCCAGATTGAAGGGGAAGCTGCGATCGACGCCGCGGGTCTGGGTGATCTCCAGGGCCCCAAGAGCGGCGCCGGCACTGGCGGAAACCTGGAGCGTGATCATGTACTCCGGACTGCCCTCCCCGGCCGTGGAGCGGTAGTTGGTGGAACGGGGAAGGACCGGCGGCTCCGCAAAATACGTGCGCCCCTGCAGTTCCAGGGCACGGGCAGCCGAGAGGTTGGCTGCCGTGGAAACGGAGCCAGCGCAACTGACCACAAGAGCGGCGATGGCACAACGGCGGGCCAGGGACAGGGCCATCAACGGAGCTGGCGATTCGCTGCGGACCTTAGAGAGCATCTCGGCTCTTGACCCACCGTCACTCCGATCGGGAGCGTTCCAGGCGCGCGATCCAGGCAGGCAGCAGCACCAGCAGCAACACGAGCACCAGGGCGCCGATTCCAAACTCCACCACCCCCTGCACCATCCGTTCCAGCGGAATCCAACGGCCGGCGAGGCTGGCCAACGACACCATCAACAGCGCCCAGAGCAGGGCTCCACCGGCATTGCAGATCAGAAAACGGCGGTAGGGCATGCCCACAGCGCCTGCCATCGGCCCGGCCAGGACCCGGAGCAAGGCGATGAAGCGACCGAAGAAGACCGACTTGGCGGAGTGACGCAGGAAGGAGGCCCGAAAGCGCTCCAGCCGTTCCGGCGAGGTGCGCAAGAGCCGCCCGAGACGCAGCACCAGCGGCCAGCCCGCCCAGCGGCCGATCCAGTAGCCGATGGTGTCGCCAAGAATGGCGCCACCGGCTGCCGCCGCGATCACCAAAGGAAGCTGCAGGGTGCCGTTCCCGGCGGCATAACCACCGATCAGGGTGATCGTTTCTCCCGGAAGGGGCAGTCCGGCATTTTCGAGCAGCATGCCGAAAAAGATCGTCAGGTAGCCCCACTGCTGCAGCAGCTGCTCCAGATCCGCCAGGGCGGACGCTCCCCCGATCATCGCGAGGGTTGGAATCAGCATCGAAGCGCCGGCGATCTGCCGCCATGATCGGATGCGATCGCGACCCGGTGGGGTCAGCACCAGGGGCGATCCGGCATCACCAGCACAGGCACGCTGACCTTCAGAGGGGGACGCCAGCCTGACGGAACGCCAGTGGATCCTGATCGCGGCGATGCTGCTGCGGCAGCGGCGGCCCCTGGTCAGGGCCATCGAGGGCGGCGGTGCTCTCCAGGGCCTGACGCAGACAGCGGGCTGCCAGCAGGGACATGTCCCTGGGGACGCTGATCCGGTCGCGGAGGTAGCGCAGGGCGGCAGCACTACCAGCTGGCGGTGGAGCGCAGGGAAGCCCCAGCATCCGCGCCAGCGCCGTGCGCAGCGCCAGGTCAAAACGTGCGCCAGCCTCTTGCTGGCGGCTGATCAAGGCCTGACGATGGCGCCAGACCCGCGCCAGGGCCTCCAGGGCATGGCCTGGCTGCAGCGGCTCTGATGTTTCGTCATCGAATCCAGCCAGGGCCGAACCATCCGCCTTCAGCCAGGGACCGTGATCAAGGCGGCTGGCCTGCAGCCGCTGGGCTTCGCTGCCGCTGGCATGGCAACCGCCCATCTGAGGGGGCAGATCATGGGCGTGGGTGTGAAAGTCCGACTGGGTGCCGCGATAGGTGGCCCGCTGCTCAAGAGCGCAGAACCAGCGATGCAAGGCCGGATGGCGCTGGCGCAACGCGTAGCCCTTGTAATAGCTGAGGCTGGCGTTGATCCGCTCCAGGAACGGCACGAACACCAGATCAGCAGCACTGAAGCCATCGGCTGGCTCACCGCTGGCCGCGGCAACGCTGGCGGAAGCGGCGAGCAAGAAGGGACCAGGATGCAGGCTGAGCGCCTCAGCCACCTGCTGGGCTACAGCATCAAAACGGCCCTCCGCCACCAGCTCCTCCTGGGGACCGCGGCCGGGGTAACAGAGCCACTGACACCAGGCTCGGAACAGTCGTCGTTCGAGCTGGCGCATGGCTCGCACCTCAGGATCAGCCAGGGGGCGACCCAAGGGGCCGAAGGCCTGCTCAAGGGCTTCAAGAATGCGGTCGCTTTCGGTGAGCAGCTGACCATCGAGCTCCAAAGCCGGCAGGTAGCCGCTGGGCACCAGATCGCGATACCAGCGCTCCTTCTCGCCGTAGCAGACCATCGAAACCTTGCGCACCCGGTAGGGGATGCGACGTTCCTCAAGCCAGAGCCACACCTTCTGGCAGTAGGGACACCAGGCGTGATGATCCCGGTAGAGGGTGACGCGAACGGCGCTCTCCGGCTGACCGAACAGCCGCAGATTGGCCTGGGGATTTGTGGGGCCGTTGGTGCGATCAGCCGCCGGCGGCAGCAGAGCAGCCAGCTGATCCCAGCTGGGAGGAGGGGGCAGCGCCGACACCAGAACCACGCGCAGAGGGGCCCGTTCTAAGGGATGGCCTCGGCCTGACGCCGGCGTGCAGCCGCCAGGGTGGCCAGGACCTGCTGATCGTTCACGGGCTCGAAGTGGTCGAAGTAAGCACCAACCGAGCGCAGGCCCTCGACCGGATGGAGCACCAGCATCCGCTCCGTCAACGGACGCAGATCAGCGATCACGCGCCGATCAGCCACCGGAACCGCCAGCACCAGGCCGCGGGGGCCCAGCTGCCGAAGCGAACACAGGGCGGCGCGGACGGTCAGGCCCGTGGCGATGCCGTCATCCACCACCACCAGCCAGTGATCCACCAGAGCGCCACGATCGGGATCGCCATAGAGCCGCTGGCGACGCTGCAGCTCCTGCCATTGAT
>JBEDHF010000022.1:0-3573 GCA_041174245.1 Cyanobacteriota bacterium | reverse complement strand
ATGCCGCCCCGATCCCCCTGCAGCCCCCGCGGATGACCTCGTCTTCCCTGTTGCCACGCCTGCGACAGCTTGCGGCAGCCTGGGCTGGAAGCCCTGAGCAGCTGATTGTGCCCCTGCTGCTGCCCCTGCTGTTGATGGTGGTGCTGCTGCTGCCCGCCAGGGCCAACGCCCTCGACCTGGCGGTCAGTGAGGTCAGCCTGGAGCCCTGCCCGGCCAGCGACATCGGCGCCCAGCCGCAGCTGCGGCGGCCCAGCGGCGCCAGCTGTTATGCCCTGCGTGGGGTGGTGACCAACAACGGCCGCAAGACCGTTGTTGACACCGATGTCTTCGCCCAGATCCTGGATGCCAGCGGCGAACCGGTGCTCCAGAACCGCTCCAGGGTGGGCTCGATCGGTGATGTGCCGCCCGGGCGCTCATCCTTTGCCCTGCGGTTGGCGATTCCGGCGGGAACCCCTGGCCCCTTCCAGTTCCGGCTGGTGAAAGCGCGTGGCTTCAGCGCCCCGGTGCGGACCCGCGCTGAGGAAGGCGATGAGCTGCTGCCGCTGGAACAACAGATCGCCGCGGATGAAGCGCTGATCGAGGAGCTGAGCTGAGGGGAAGTAGCGAATTTGGGTTGACCAGGGCGGCCCAGAACGGCAGCGGCCAGGCCTGGCTTCAGGACATGGCTGCGGGTGCCACCACCCCGAAGGAACGAGCGCTCCGCTGCGGGTTGCGGCAAGGCCTCAGAAGGACTGGGCGGCAGCCATCACCATCTGCGACCCATTCGCAAGCAATTTCTCGAGAAAACTCAGCGCCAGAAAGGCCACGATCGCCGAGAGGTCGAGGCCGCCGATCGGCGGGATCAGGCCCCGGAAGACATTCAGATAGGGATCGGTGATCGAACTCAGGGTCTCGAGCAGCGGGTTGCTCCAATCCAGGTTCGGAAACCAGCTCAGCAGCACCCTCACCAGCAGCACCGTGCTGTAGATGCTCACCGTGGTCAGAAGCGTCTTGACCAGGACAGCAAGCACGGAAGACATGTCCAAGGCCAGACGGGAGCAGCGGACCTGAGTCTAGGCAGCCTGCTCCCAGTCATCGTCGCCGGTGGTCGCCCCGGCGGCCGGCGCTGGAGAGGGGGCAGGCGCGGCCTCCGCGGGGGGCTGGGCCACATCGAGCACCGCCTGCTCGGCCGTGCCCGCGGCCTTGGCACGGCTGCGGGGCGGCCGGATCGCCTCGGCCTCGATCGCGAAGGTGCGGTGGAACTTCTCACTGAGAGTGAGCCAGTAGGAGCGGCCGTCGCTCTGACGCTTGCGCTCGATGAAGTCCTGGGCCAGCAGCTCCTTGATGTGGTCGTAGGCGCCGGATCCGCGCAGATCGACGAGCTCCGATTGCAGGATCCGCTTCTTGAGGGCGATCGTGGCCAGGGTGCGCAGGGTGGCGGTGGAGAGATCCACCGGCACCAGGTTCTGAACCAGAGAACCAAGGCTGGCCCGCAGCTGCAGGCTGTAGCGGGAGCCCTCCTGGCGGATCTCGAGCGCCGTATCGCGATGGGCGTAATCCGCCATCAGCGTGATCAGAGCGAGCTCGGCCTGCTCACGGCTGATCGCTGCGATCTCAGCCAGCTCCCCCAGGGAGAGCGGCCTGCCCTTGAGGTACAAGATGGCCTCCATCTGGGCCGGCAGCGACAGCTGTTCAGCCAGGCTCGGATCGAGGCGCACAGCCCCGGAAACGGGAAAGCCGTCATCGCCCCCTGCTGCAGCGGCGTCGATGGCGGCGGCACCAGGACCGGACGCTGACGTGGCCACGGGTGGCTCTGAGGGGCTTGCCACAGGCGACTCTGCAGGGCTTGCCAGAGGGGAGTCTGATGCCGCTGCGTTGGCTGATCGCTCAGGCCGCGACGCGGCCGGCAAGGGGCCGGGATCCAGCGATGGCGAAGGGGTGGAACCGATGACGCTCAGGCCTGGGAAGGGCTCGAACCGAACGGTACCGCAAGCCTCCGGACCGGGGAATCCCCTCCGACTTCGGGGTTGCTGAGCGATCCGAGGAACAGGCGATAGGCGGGGTTATCGGTTTCTTCCCAATGGCGGTAGCCCAGACCTTGGAGGCAACGGTCCCAGTCGGCCCGCTCCCCATCGGCCACCTGCACCCCCACCACGATCCGACCGACATCAGCGCCGTGATTGCGGTAGTGAAAGATGCTGATGTTCCAGGTGGCCTGGAGGCTGTTGACGAAGGTCATCAGCGCGCCCGGCCGCTCCGGGAACTCAAAGCGATACAGCAGCTCCCGCAGCTCCGGGCCGGAGGCGGCCACCGCTGCCGGCAGGCGGCCCCCCACCATGTGGCGCAGGTGCAGCTTCGCCAGCTCATCACCACTGAGATCCAGGCAGGGGAAGCCCTGCTGCTCAAGCCTGGCCACCAGCTGGGCGGTGTCCTCGCTGCCACTGATCTGCACACCGACAAAGATGTGGGCCAGGGTGGGATCAGCGATCCGGTAACTGAATTCGGTCAGGCTGCGCTGCCCGAGCAGATCGCAGAACCGGCGCAGGCTGCCCGGATGTTCCGGGATCTCCACGGCCAGCATCGCCTCGCGCTCTTCCCCGAGCTCGGCCCGTTCGGCAACAAACCGAAGCCGGTCGAAGTTCATGTTGGCGCCACAGGCCACCGCCACCAGGGTGCGGTCCTTGAGGCCGCGCAGGGCCACATCGGCCTTGAGCCCGGCCACGGCAAGGGCGCCGGCGGGTTCCAGAATCGAGCGCGTGTCTTCAAAGACATCCTTGATCGCCGCACAGATCGCATCGGTGGTCACCGTCACCATCCGATCCACGGTGCGCCGGGCCAGGGCATAGGTGTGCTCCCCCACCTGACGCACGGCGACGCCATCGGCGAAAAGGCCAACCTGCTCCAGGGTGATCCGTTCACCGGCCACCAGCGACCGGGTCATCGCATCGGCATCGACCGGCTCAACGCCGATCACCTCCACCTGGGGCCATAGGGCCTTCACATAGGCGGCGATGCCGGCGATCAGGCCGCCGCCGCCCACCGCCACGTAAATGGCATCAGGCGGCTGGGAACACTGGCGCAGGATCTCCAGGGCAATCGTGCCCTGACCGGCGATCACCTCCGGATCGTCAAACGGGTGGATGAAGGTCAGACCCCGCTCCTGCTCCAACCGGCGCGCCTCAACACAGGCCGCGTCGTAGTTGTCGCCGTGGAGCACCACCTCGGCTCCGAGGGCGGCCACCGCCCGCACCTTCATCGCCGGCGTGGTGACCGGCATCACGATCACGGCGGTGCAGCCCAGACGCTGGGCGCCCAGGGCCACCCCCTGGGCATGGTTGCCGGCGCTGGCGGCGATCACGCCGCGGGCCAGCTCAGCAGCGGCCAGGCCCGCCATTTTGTTGTAGGCGCCACGCAGTTTGAAGCTGAAGACCGGCTGCAGGTCCTCACGCTTCAGCAACACCGTGTTCTTAAGGCGCCGCGACAGGCTTGGGGCCGGATCGAGGGGGGATTCAATCGCCACGTCGTAGACGCGGGCCCGCAGGATCCGCGCCAGATAGGCGAGGGGATCAACCTCGGCAGCGGAGCCGCCAGAGG
>JBEDHF010000021.1:0-2911 GCA_041174245.1 Cyanobacteriota bacterium | reverse complement strand
CATCCCACCCATGCCGCCCATGCCACCAGCAGATGCCGCCGGGGCGGCGGGCTCGGGCTTGTCGGCGATCACCACCTCGGTGGTGATCAGCAGCGAGGCGATCGACACCGCATCCTGCAGCGCCAGACGCACCACCTTGGCGGGATCGAGAATGCCGGCGGCCAGCAGATCCTCGTAATGGCCGTTCAGGGCGTTGTAGCCCTGGCCGAGGCGGAGCACTTCAGCCGCCACCACGGCACCGTCGGCGCCGGCGTTGCTGGCGATCTGGCGCAGGGGCGCACTCAGGGCCTGGCGCACGATCTCCACGCCCGTACGCTCGTCGCCGCTGAGGCTGGAGGCCAGGGCATCAAGGCCTGCGGCCAGCTGAACCAAGGTGGTGCCACCGCCGGCGATGATCCCCTCCTCCACCGCCGCCCGGGTGGCGTTCAGCGCATCCTCGATCCGCAGCTTGCGGTTCTTGAGCTCGGTTTCGGTGGGGGCGCCCACCTTGATCACGGCGACGCCGCCGGCGAGCTTGGCGATCCGCTCGCTGAGCTTTTCGCGGTCGTAGTCGGAATCGGTGGCTTCAAGCTCACGCTTGATCGCCGCGACCCGCTCCTGCACCGCCTGTTGATGCTCGCCGGTGGCCACGATCGTGGTGCTGTCCTTGGTGATCGTGATCCGACGCACCTTGCCAAGGTTGGCGAGGGTCGCCTTGTCGAGGGTCATCGCCTGGTCCTCGGCGATCACGGTGGCGCCGGTGAGGATGGCGATGTCCTGCAGGGCGGCCTTGCGACGCTCGCCGAAGGAGGGGGCGCGCACGGCCGCCACCTGCAGCACGCCGCGGTTCTTGTTCACCACCAGGGTGGCCAGGGCTTCGCCGTCCACTTCTTCGGCCAGGATCACCAGCGGTTGGCCGGCCTTGGACACCGCCTCAAGGATCGGCACCAGGTCGGTGATGGCGCTCACCTTGCGGTCGGTGACCAGCAGCAGGGCCCCCTCGAAGACGCACTCGCGCCGGTCGTTGTCGGTAACGAAATAGGGGGAGCTGTAGCCACGATCGAAGGCCATGCCTTCCGTGATCTCGAGCTCGGTGGCCAGGGAGGTCGATTCCTCCACGGTGATCACGCCGTCGGCGCTGACCGTGGCCATCGCCTCGGCGATCATCTGCCCCACCTCCTCATCGCCGCCGGAGCTGACCGTGGCCACCTGGCGGATGCCATCACCATCGACGGCCTGGGCCCGCTGCTCGATGCCGGCGACCACCGCCGCCACCGCCTGCTCCATGCCGCGGCGAACACCGACCGGATTGGCACCGGCGGCCACATTCTTCAGGCCTTCGCGCACCAGGGCCTGAGCCAGCACGGTGGCGGTGGTGGTGCCGTCGCCGGCCTTGTCCTTTGTTTTGGTGGCCACCTGCTGGATCAGCTTGGCGCCGATGTTCTCGAACGGATCCTCGAGGCTGATGTCCCGGGCAATCGAAACGCCGTCGTTGATCACATCGGGGGCGCCGAAGGATTTCTGCAGCACCACATTGCGGCCCTTCGGACCGATGGTCACGCGCACCGCATCGGCAAGGGCATTGACCCCCCGTTCCAGGGAGGCGCGCGAAGCGTCGGCGAACTGGATGAGCTTGGCCATCAGCTGGTCGTCAGTCGATCGCTACAGAGTCCCACAGGCCCCCGCGCCTGACCGGCGCTCCGCTGGTGGGGAAAGCCGAATGTTCGCTTGGCGGGCCGAGCCGATCTCGATAGGGTCGCCCCATGGACGACGTGCTCGAGACCACCCTCGAGGCCCTGGCCGGCCAGCCGGACAGCCTCGGCATGACCAAGGCGATGGCCTTCCTGCTGATCGCCGGCCTCGGCCTGGCGATGGCGCTGATCTACATCCCCCTGCGGGTGTTCCTGACGGCGACAGCCCGCAGCCGCCGGCTGCGTCTGCTGCAACGGATCCGACGCCTGCGCGAGGAACTGGGCCAGCCGGTCGCCCCTGAGACCCAGCCCAGGGGCTGAAACACCTTCAGCGCATCACCATGCCGCCATCCACCTGCAGCACCTGACCGGTCATGTAGGCGGCAGCGGGATCGGCGGCCAGGAAGCGAACGGCACCGGCCACCTCATCGGGCTGGCCCATCCGGCCCAGGGGGATCGCCGCCAGGATCGGCTCCACATTCAGATCCTTGGTCATGTCGGTGGCGATGAAGCCCGGGGCCACGGCATTGACCGTGACGCCACGGCTGGCGAACTCAGCGGCGCAGCTGCGGGTGAAGCCGATCACGCCAGCCTTGGCAGCGCTGTAGTTGGCCTGGCCGGGATTGCCCATCAGCCCCACCACCGAGGTGATGTTGATGATCCGGCCGCTGCGGGCCTTGAGCATGCTGCGGCTGACGGTGCGGGTGCAGAGGAAGACGCCGGTGAGATTGAGGTCGAGCACGCTCTGCCAATCGGCGGTCTTCATCCGCATCAGCAGGCCATCGCGGGTGATGCCAGCGTTGTTCACCAGCACATCGAGCTGGCCTTCGCGCTCGAGCACCGCCTTCACCATCGCCTCCACCTCGCCCTCATCGGCAACGTTGGCCTGGTGGCGCCAGGCCTTGCCACCGCCGGCTTCGATCGCCGCCACCACCGCATCGGCGGCATCAGGGGAACTGGCGTAGTTGACCACCACCGTGGCGCCGCTCGCCGCCAGCTCCAGGGCGATCGAGCGGCCGATGCCGCGGCTGGCCCCCGTGACCAGGGCGACCTGACCGGTGAGCGGAGCAGCAGAGGTCATGGCAGACAAGGGCGAAGGGAATCGGTGTCGGCGATCGTATGCCCGTTCGGGTCCTGGGCTGCGGGGCAGGCACCGGCTCAGGAGGGCATGCCCTCAATGCTCACCAGGGCCGGGCCAAGCAGCTGACCGAGGGCCTGCAGCTGGCTGGGACTGCCGAGGG
>JBEDHF010000020.1:0-8503 GCA_041174245.1 Cyanobacteriota bacterium | reverse complement strand
GAGCAGACCGCAGCGACGACGAAGGGGCCGACGGGAAGACGGGCAGACCTGACACAGGCGGGGCCAAAGGGGCAGACAGGGATGCCGGCAGGGATGCAGACAGGGATGCAGACAAGGGGGCGGCCAGAGAGGTAGAGAGACAGGACACGGCCATCACCGCAGCGATTGATCACTGATACATCTGTACTCATGCCAGCCCAGGCTGTCAACCCCGCGCTGGCCGCTCTCGCCGATCGCCTGGCCCAACTCCCTGCCTGGCAGCGGCCTGAGGGGGTTCTGATCCTGGGTGGCGGGTACAGCGGCCTGCGCCTTGGCCGCGCCCTGGCCGCCGCCGGCATCCCCGTGCAACTGACCCATCGCACCCGGCTCAGGCAGCGCGATGGCCGCACGATCAGCGTGACCGTCAAGGCCCCGGAGTACGCCGGCATGCTGCGTTGGCTTCCCTTTGACGGCGAGCCAAACGCTCTCGATCGGCTGGTGAATCCAGACACGATCACGCACCTGCTCAGCACCATCCCCCCCGCTGGCAACGGTGACGACCCAGCACTGGCTGTGCTCGGCCAGGCCCTGGAGCAGCTGCCGCTGCGCTGGGTGGGGTACCTCTCCACCACCGGCGTCTATGGCGACCAGCAGGGCGGCTGGGTGGATGAGGCGACCGACACCAGCCGTTGCCGCCAGCGCAGTCAGGCGCGGGTCCTGAGCGAAACCGCCTGGCAGAGCAGGGGCTGGCCCCTGCAACGCTTTCGGCTACCGGGCATCTATGGTCCCGGGCGCTGCCCCTTCACCAACCTGCGCCAGGGTCGGGCGCGGCTGATTCACAAACCTGGGCAGGTGTTCTCGCGGATTCACGTGGATGACATCGCCGGGGCAGTGCTGCACAACCTGCGCCTCTCCCCGGAGCAGCGGCCGGCCGTGCTGAACGTGGCCGACAACGCCCCCTGTCCCTCGAGCGAAACCCTCGCTTACGCGGCCCACCTGCTGGAGCTGAGCCTGCCGCCCTACGAACGCCTGGAGGCGGTGGCCGACAGCCTCAGCCCGATGGCCCGGAGCTTCTGGGAAGAAAATCGGCGGGTGAGCAACCGGCTGCTCTGCGATGGCCTCGGCTACCGGCTGATCCATCCCACCTATCGGGAGGGGTTCCGGGCCAGCCTGGCCGAAGAGCAGAGCGATGAAGCGGCAGGGCGCGATCAGGGCCGTGGACAGTCATCCGGATTGCCGGCAAGCGCCGGACCGGCGAGATCATGAACCACCTGACACCAGCGGATCACCAGCCAGCCGCGCTGCAGGCCGGTGGCGGTGCCCAGCACCATCAGACCCAGGACCAACAGACGCACCATGGGTGATCCGAGCCGCGACGGAAACCGCCTGGACCCTAGAGGAGATGGGCGGCCCCTGGCCCTGGCCCTGGGGGATCCCGCCGGCATCGGCGGCGAGGTGACGCTCAAAGCCCTCGCAGCCTTGCAGCAGCAGCAGATTCCGGTGCTGCTCGTCGGCTGCCGGCGCTGGCTCGAGCAGCAGTACCACGCCCTGCGCAGCTGCAGCGATGCGCCCCTGGCGGATCCCGGCGCCTTCGACTGGCACGATCAACCGCTCGCGGAGATCCGCGGAGGGGTGGAGCCCGGCGCCATCACAGCCGCCTCGGGAGCGGCCAGTTTCCGCTGGCTGACCGCCGCCACCGAGCTGGTGCAGAACGGCCGCTGCCGCGCCCTGGTGACGGCGCCGATCGCCAAGACCGCCTGGCATGCCGCTGGTCATCCCTACCCCGGCCAGACCGAACGGCTGGCCGAGCTGGCGGGCGTGACCCAGGCGTCGATGCTGTTCACGGCCCGACCGGCCTGGGGCGGGCCTGGAGACTGGCGCCTGAACACGCTTCTGGCCACCACCCACATTCCCCTGGCGGCCGTTCCCACAGCGCTGACACCAGCCCTGATCCACCACAAGCTCGATGTGCTGCTGAGCTTCTGCCAGCGCCTGCGCCAGCAGCCCAGGCTGGCGATCGCCGGTCTCAATCCCCATGCCGGTGAAGGGGGCCAGCTGGGTCGTGAGGAAAGCGACTGGATGCTGGCGGCGCTGCACGCCTGGCGACAACAGCATCCAGGCGTGACCCTGGAGGGACCGCTGCCTCCGGACACCTGCTGGCTTGACGCCGCCGCCGCCTGGCAGGGTTCCGGCAGCACGGCTGCCGATGGCTTCCTGGCGCTGTATCACGACCAGGGGCTGCTGCCGATGAAAGTGCTGGCCTTCGACGCCGCCGTGAATACCACCCTGGGACTGCCCTTTCTGCGCACCTCTCCCGACCACGGCACCGGCCAGGCGATCGCCGGCCGGGGCGTGGCCCGCGGAGCGAGCATGGTGGCCGCCATTGAAACGGCCTGGGAACTCGGTTGAGCCCCAGGCCAGGGTGCGGCGGCCTGATCAGGCCTGAACGGGTTGGTCTGGCGTTCTGTCCGCCAGGGCCCTGCCCAGGCACGTGCCCAGGCAGGCGACCGGTCTGACAGCGGCCAAAGCCGGCGCTCAGCCCGGCTTGACCAGCATCAACACCTGGTTGAACTCGACGGGCGTGCCGTTCTCCACCAGGATTTCCACCACTTCGCCAGCGACGTCGGCCTCGATCTCGTTCATGAGCTTCATGGCCTCGAGGATGCAGACGGTCTGCCCGACCTTGATGCGATCACCAAGGGACACGAACGGAGGATCGCCAGGGGCTGGGGCCACATAGAACGTGGCCACCATCGGCGCTCTGATCTCCAGAAGATCGTTGCGGCGGGCGGCCGGCGCGGCCGGGGGCGGAGCGGAGGGAACGTCGGCGGCGGCAGGAAGCACCACCGGGGCCGGCGCGGCCGCCTGAACCATGGTCACAGGCACGGGACCAACCAGGTTGCGGCGGATCTCCAGCCGGAAGTCGTCGCCCTCGAGCTTGAACTCCTGAATGTCGCTCTCGCCGAGGAGGGCCAGAAGCTGGTTGAGCTGGTCGTGATCGAGTTGCATGGCCATCAGTTCTCCCGACCGAGGTAGGAATCCGTGCGGGTGTCGATCTTGATCTTCTCGCCGATCGAGAGGAACAGAGGCACCATCACCTGAGCGCCGGTTTCGACGATGGCCGGCTTGGTGCCGCCGGTGGCGGTGTCGCCCTTGACGCCAGGGTCGGTCTGGGTGATCTCGAGCACCACCGAGTTGGGGAGCTCCACCTCCAGGGGCTTGCCGTTCCAGTAGACGACGTTCACCTCCATGCCCTCCTTGAGGTACTTGCGCTGATCACCGATCTGCTTGGCGGTGAGGCGGGTCTCCTCGTAGGAGGCCATGTCCATGAAGACGAAATCATCGGCCTCCATGTAGGTGTGCTGGAGGGTCGCCTTCTCGAGCACGGCCTGGGGCACGGTCTCGCCGGCGCGGAAGGTCTTTTCGACCACGTTGCCGCTCTGGACCGCCTTCAGCTTGGTGCGCACAAAAGCCGAGCCCTTGCCGGGCTTGACGTGCAGGAATTCGACGACACGCCAGACCTGGCCATCCAGCTCGATCGTGGTACCGGTACGAAAGTCGTTGCTGGAGATCATTCCGACGATTCGGATCTGGCGGATTGTAGGGCTGGCCACAGAACCACCCCCCACGGGGCCCCATCACTCCATGCCAGAGTCCGGGCAACGACTGCAAGGCAAGGGCATGGCGGGGAGGCACCAGAGCAGGGGCAGCACACCCCAGGCAGGCAGCGATCCCGCCCTCCATCCCCCCGGAACAGCCGGCGCGAACGGCGGCCAGGCTGGCTGGGCTGTCACAAGCGCACACATTTCCTGGGCCCGGACGCCAGCACCACGAAGCCTCAGCCGCTGGCTCGGAGCCCTGCTGAGCCTGCTGGTGCTGGTCTGCACCGCCATGGCTGCGCCGGCGCGGGCGGCCCTGCCGCCAGGCAACGCCGTCACCGATCCGGCGGCCTTGCTGCGCAACGCCCTGCCGATCCAACAACCTGATCTTCAGGAGCTGCAGCACCGACTGGAAGCCACCAGCGACGACCTGCGGGCCAAGCGCTGGAGCGCCCTGAGCACCAACGTGCGCCGGGCTCAGTCGCTGCTGAGCAGCCGCCGTTCGGCCCTGGAGGCCGCCTTCCCCGCCGATCAGAAGGACAGGGTGCAGCAACTGCTGGACACCCTCAACACCCAGCTCCAGGCCCTGACCGAGTCGACCGACAACAAGGACCGCGACGCCTTCCTCAACGACCGCCGTCAGGCCCTGACCACGATCGGCGAAGCCGAGGCGATTCTGGTGGGCCCCTTCCCGTTCACCATCCCCTCCGACTTCGATGCTCTGCCCCGACTGCTGGGCCGGGCCACGGTGCGGCTGACGACCACCAAAGGCGACCTGATCACCGTCGTTGACGGCTACAACGCCCCCCTGACGGCGGGTGCCTTCGTCGATCTGGCCCAACGGGGTTTCTACGACGATCTGCCCTTCAACCGGGCCGAGGACTTCTACGTGCTTCAGACCGGCGACCCGAAGGGTGCCGCCGACGGTTATGTCGATCCCAAGAGCGGCGCCGTGCGCCGCGTCCCCCTGGAGATCCGAGTGCCCGGTCAGGAGGAGCCCTACTACAACCTCACCTTTGAGGATCTGGGTCTGTTCAAGGCCGAACCGACCCTGCCCTTCAACGCCAAGGGCACCCTGGGCTGGGCTCACTCGGACCAGGCCCTGGATGATGGGTCCTCCCAGTTCTTCCTGTTCCTGTTTGAACCGGAACTGACCCCGGCGGGTCTGAACCTGATCGATGGACGCTACGCCGCCTTCGGCTACGTGGTGGATGGCTTCGACGTGCTCGAGGAACTGACGGCCGACGACGGCATCATCAAAGCCACCGTGATTGAGGGGGCCGAGCTGCTGCGGCCCCATGCCTGAAGCGCCGCAGGGGGGCCCCGGGGCCCCCGAGACCCTGGCGGACCTGGGCGAATGGGGCCTGATCGATCGTCTGGCCCGCTTTGCCCCCCCACGCCAATTCGACGATGACGGCGCCCTGATCGCCTGCCCAGGTGGCGCCCCTGGCCAGGAGCTGGTGGTCAGCACCGATGTGCTGGTGGATGGCGTGCATTTCAGTGATCGCACCACCGCCGCCGCAGATGTGGGCTGGCGGGCGGCGATGGCCAACCTCTCCGACCTGGCGGCCATGGGCTGTCCCTCCGCCCTGGGACTGACCGTGGGCCTGGTGGCGCCCCCTTCCACCCCCTGGAGCTGGGTGGAAGGGGTCTACGAGGGCCTCAGCCAGGCTCTGGAGACGAGCGGCGGCATGCTGCTAGGCGGCGACTGCAGCAGTGGCCCCGTGCGGATGCTGGCGATCACCGCCCTCGGACGCCTGCCACGAAGCACAGAGGGCGGGGCGATCCGGCGCCGGGATGGCCGCCCGGGCGATCTGCTTCTGGCCAGTGGCCCCCACGGCCTGAGCCGCCTCGGTCTGGCCCTGCTCGGCAACGAGGCGATCCCTGGACTGGATCGGCTGGAGCCCGACGAGCGCCAGGCCCTGGAAACCGAAGCGATCCGGGCCCACCGTCGGCCCCGGGGGCGGTTTGATGTCGTTGAAGCCCTGGCAGGCTGCCGGCCAGCCTCGCTGCCCTGGCGGCTGGCCGGCGCCGACAGCAGTGATGGCTTGCTGGCAGCGGTGAGCGCGATCGCAAGGGCCAGTGGCTGTGGCGCGGCCCTCAGCCGCCGGCAGCTGCCTCTGGCGCCGGCCATGGCGAAGCTCAGCCAGGGGCTCGACTGGTGCCTGGGGGGCGGCGAAGACTTTGAGCTGGTGCTGGCCCTGGACCCCACCTGGGCACGCGCACTGCAGGACCTGCTGCCCGGTGCGTGCCTGATCGGCACCCTCACGGGCAACGACGCTCCTGAGGGCCTGCACTGGCAGGACGATGGGCGGGCGATCCCGCCGTCATGCACCGGCTTCAGCCACTTTCTGAACGCCAGCACCGGCTCCCCAGGACGCTGACGACCGCAACACTGGCGCCATTAAAAAAGGCCCCCTGACGGGGGCCTGCCGCCTGTTCAGGCAGAACCTGAACAGGACCGCTCAGATGCGGATCACTTCCAGTTCTTGGCCACGATCTCGGCCAGATCGACAACGCGCTGGCTGTAGCCCCACTCGTTGTCGTACCAGCAGACGATCTTGACCATGTTGCCGCCCATCACCAGGGTGAGGTCGGCGTCAACGATCGTGCTCTCATCGGTACCGGCGTGATCGCTCGAGACCAGGGGCAGATCGCAGTACTTGATGATCCCCTTCATGCCGTTCTCAGAGGCGGCCTTCAGCACGGCGTTGACCTCTTCGGCGGAGGTGTTGCGGCTGGTCTCAAACACCATGTCGCACACCGACACGTTCGGGGTGGGAACGCGCAGGGCGATGCCGCTCAGCTTGCCCTTCACCTCGGGGTACACCAGGGCCACGGCCTTGGCGGCGCCGGTGCTGGTGGGCACGATGTTCACGGCAGCAGCGCGGGCGCGGCGCAGGTCGCGGTGGGCGGCATCGAGGATGCGCTGGTCACCCGTGTAGCTGTGGGTGGTGGTCATCGTGCCTTTGACGATGCCGAAGGCCTGGTCGATCGTCTTGACGATCGGTGCCATGCAGTTGGTGGTGCAGCTGGCGTTGGAGAGGATGTCCCACTCCTCGTGGCGGTACTGATCGGCGTTGACGCCCACCACGAACGTGCCCACCTTGGCGCCCTTACCGGGAGCGGTGAGGATCACCTTCTTGGCACCGGACTCGAAGTGCTTGCTGGCACCCACGTCGTCGTTGAAGACGCCGGTGGATTCGATCACCAGATCAACGCCCCACTCCTTCCAGGGCAGGTTGGCCGGATTGCGGTCGTAGAAGGTCTTGATCGTCTTGCCGTTGATGACGATCGTGTCCTGGGTGGTGGACACCTCTGCATTGCGCAGGGGGCCAAGCATCGAGTCGTACTTGAGCAGGTGAGCGTTGGTGGTGGTGTCCCCGGAGCCATTGATCCCCACCACCTCGATGCCGGTGTTGGCGCCGCGGCTCAGCCAGCAGCGCATGAAGTTGCGACCGATCCGGCCGAATCCATTGATCGCAACGCGCAGTGTCATGGGGAGAAGGGCGGGAAACCCTGCCGGGAGGGTGGTTTTGGCAGCCGATCATACAGAGCGAAATTGCTCCGGATCCACTGATCCAGCCAGTGCCTGGACCGTTCCGCCGTTCAGAACGGCTTCGGAACGCTGACGGCCATGGCGTGCCGATTTACCGTCAGGCGATCCGAGGACCCCGGAGACGCCCGTTGCCCCTGCAGCTGGACCGCCATCAACCGCTCCATTTCATCGGCGTTGGAGGGATCGGGATGTCGGCTCTGGCTGGGATCCTGGCGGCCCGGGGATTCACGGTCACCGGCTCCGACCCGCGGCCTTCAGCGATGCTGCAGTCGCTGCGTCAGCAGGGCGTGCGCGTTTTTCGCGAGCAGAGCGCCAGCACCATCTCCGCGATCCGCAGTGGCACGTCCCAGCCGCCGGTGGTCGTGATCAGCTCGGCCGTGGCCGAAACCAACGCAGAACTGGCGGAAGCGCGGCGCTGCGGTCTGACGGTCTGGCACCGCTCCGATGTGCTGGCTGCCCTGATCAACAACCAGCCCTCGATCGCCGTCGCCGGCAGCCACGGCAAGACCACCACCAGCACCCTGATCGCCACCCTGCTGGAAGCGACGGACAACGACCCGACCGCCGTGATCGGTGGCATCGTTCCCGCCTTCGGCAGCAACGGCCGCCAGGGGGCCGGCCGCCTGCTGGTGGCTGAAGCCGACGAATCCGATGGCTCCCTGGTCAAGTTCCAGCCCAGCCTCGGGGTGATCACCAACCTGGAGCTCGACCACACCGATCACTACCCAGACCTTGAGAGCCTGATCAGCACCGTGCGCCGCTTTGCCGGCAGTTGCCGCAAGCGCCTGATCAACCACGACTGTCCGGTGTTGCGCGAACACTTCGAAGCGGAAGCCTCCTGGTCGATCGAACGCAGCGAAGGCGTGACCTACGCCGCTCTGCCCGTGGAGGAGCGTGGCGACGGCACCATCGCGGATCTGCACATCGAGGGCCGCTGGGCCGCCCGCCTGCAGATCCCCCTGCCGGGCCGTCACAACCTCAGCAACGTCACCGCCGCCCTCGGGGCCTGCCTGATGGAAGGCGTGTCTGTGGCGGAACTGCAGCAGGCGGTGGGCCGCCTGCGGCCACCCGGCCGCCGCTTCGACTTCCGAGGTCGATGGCGGGATCGCCAGATCGTTGACGACTACGCCCATCACCCCAGCGAAGTCGCCGCCACCCTGGCCATGGCCCGGCTGATGGTGAGCAGCGGCCAGAGTCCGCTGCCGCAGGCGCCGCAACGGCTCGTGGCGGTGTTTCAGCCGCACCGCTACACGCGCACCGCCGAATTCCTGGCTGGCTTCGCCGAAGCGCTCACCGCCGCCGATCAGGTGCTGCTGGCTCCGCTCTACGCCGCCGGTGAGGCCCCGATCGCCGGCATCTCCAGTGA
>JBEDHF010000019.1:0-4490 GCA_041174245.1 Cyanobacteriota bacterium | reverse complement strand
GCTGAACAATCTGCGCGGCAGCGGTCCCCACGGACGCATTCAGGCCGAAGACGTGCTCTCGGCGAGCGGTCAGCCCGTGTCGGTGCCCCGGGTGGCGGAAGGCACCGCAGCGGCGGTGTCCGCTGCGCCTGCGGCCTCTGCCGCCGGCAACGGTGCTGCCCCCGCCGCCAGCGCCGGTAAGGCCTTTGGCCGTCCCGGGGAGTCGGTGAGCTTCAACACCCTCCAGGGCGCGGTCAACCGCAACATGGTCGCCAGCCTGGAGGTGCCCTGCTTCCACGTCGGCTACACGATCACCACCACCAAGCTCGATGCTTTCTACAAGCAGGTGAAGAGCAAGGGCGTGACGATGACCGCTCTGCTGGCCAAGGCCGTGGCCGTCACCCTGGCCCGCCATCCCCAGGTCAATGCCGCCACCAGCACCGATGGCAGCGCCATGGTCTATCCGGCCTCGGTGAATGTGGCCGTGGCCGTGGCGATGGAGGACGGCGGTCTGATCACACCCGTGCTCGCCGAAGCCGACAAGACCGACATCTATTCGATCGCCCGCACCTGGGCGGATCTGGTGGCCCGGGCCCGCAGCAAGCAGCTCAAGCCCGAGGAGTACAGCACCGGCACCTTCACCCTCTCTAACCTCGGCATGTTCGGGGTGGATCGCTTCGATGCGATCCTGCCTCCGGGCACCGGCGCCATCCTGGCGGTGGCGGCCTCGCGGCCGACGGTGGTGGCCGGCAAGGATGGATCGATCCGGGTGGCGAACCAGATGCAGGTCAACCTCACCTGCGATCACCGCACGATCTATGGCGCCGATGCCGCGGCCTTCCTCAAGGATCTGGCCCAGCTGATCGAAACCAATCCCGAAAGCCTGGCTCTCTGAGCCGAGGGCCACGGCCCCGAGGGGTTTGTGCACCACCAGGGGCGTCGCCTCTGGTGGGTGCCGATGGTGCATGCGTCTCGGTTGCTGCAGCTGCCGGCCAGCCAGCGGCCGAGCAGCCGATGGCGTCGATCGATCCTGCACGCCTGGATCGGTGCGATTTGATCGATCGCGGAGGCCAGCCCGCAGCCCAGCCCGCATCCCAGCCTGCAGCAGCTGGTCGATGAGGCGCAGCTGCGCTTCCGCGCGCCCATGCGAGCCCTCAACGGTTGGAGCTGACCGAGGTCGATGGCACCACCGCCTGGCCGGCCCTTAGGTTTCAGGCTGGTTCCCTGTTGCCGCCCCGGCGTGAGTGCGTCTGATTCCGCTGATCTGAGGCTGTCGAGTTATGCCTTCGAGCTGCCGGAGGCGGCGATTGCCCAGCGGCCGCTGGAGCCGCGCCATGCGGCGCGGATGTTGGAGGTGCTTCCTGGCGCGGGCTGCCGGCACCGGCAGGTGTGGGACCTGGCGGCCTGCCTGCAGCCCGGTGATCTGCTGGTGGTGAATGACACCCGCGTGCTCCAGGCCCGGCTGGAGGCGCGCCGGCGCAGTGGCGGGCGGGTGGAGCTGCTGGTGCTTGAACCCCGGGGTGACGATGGCCGCTGGCTCTGCCTGGCGAAGCCCGCCAAGCGCCTGCAGCCCGGCGAATGGCTGGATCTGCAGGCCGACGGTCAACCGCCGCTGGCGGTGCAGGTGCTGGCCACCGATGCGGCCACCGGCGGGCGCCTGATTCAGTTCCCTGAGGGTTGCGGCAGCGCCGAGACGATCGAGCCGTTGCTGGGCCGCTACGGCGCCATCCCCTTGCCGCCTTACATCCACGAGCATGCGGCCAGTGATCAGGAGCGCTACCAGACCCGCTACGCCGCCAGGCCCGGGGCGGTGGCGGCACCGACTGCCGGTCTGCATCTGAGCGATGCCCTGCTCGCCGAACTGGAGCGGATCGGCGTGGAGCGCGCCCAGGTGACCCTGCATGTGGGCCTGGGCACCTTCCGTCCCCTCGAGCAGGAGGACCTGACGGCGGTGCAGTTGCACAGCGAGTGGGTGGAGGTGAGTGACGCGCTGGTGCAGGCGGTTGGCGCCTGCCGGCGCCGGGGTGGCCGGGTGATCGCGGTCGGCACCACGGCCGTGCGCAGCCTGGAAGGGGTGGCGGCCCTCCATGGCGGCGAGCTGCGCCCCTATCGCGGCCCGGTGAATCTGGTGATTCAGCCCGGCTCCCGCCTGGCGGTGGTGCAGGGGCTGCTCACCAATTTCCATCTGCCGAAATCGTCGCTGCTGCTGCTCGTCAGCGCCCTGATCGGCCGCCAGCGGCTATTGGATCTCTACGCCGAGGCGATCGCGGTGGGGTATCGCTTCTTCTCCTACGGCGATGCGATGTGGATCGCTCCTGAGGCGCTGCTCGATCAGGCCAGGCCGGCGTTCAGTGCTCCGCAGTCGGGCGCTGGGGCGAGCACCACCGCGCCGCTGTAGCCCTCCGGCAAGCGGGGCCGGTAGAGCTGACCATCGCCGCCTGCCCAGCGATCGCTGGCGCCGGTCTTTGCCAGGGCCGAGGCGCCTGCCGCCAGGCCCCGGCCATCGGCCTTGAGCCTGGCCTCAAAGCTGCACCAGGCAGCGGTGAAGGCGGCCAGTTGCAGGGGCTCCGGCGTCGCCTCCAGGCGCGCCACTGTGGCGGCGCAGAAGTAGCGGCGGGCGATCGCCCGCCAGCGCAGGCCAGGGCGATGGCGCTCCAGGTCGACCCCGAGCGGACGCTGCCGGTGCACTGCCAGCAGCAGCAACGGTCCGGAATGGGAGAGGTTGAATTGCAGGGGCGGCCAGGGTCCTGGTGCCAGCTCGGGTTTGCCCCAGGGGCCGCGGCCGATCGGCAGGGTCTGAGGGCTTTGCTGCAGCAGCGCCCCGAGCAGCAGCCGCACCAGGGCCAGGCCGCCGCCATGGCAGCTGCGGGCGGCGGCCTGACGCCGTTGCTGCAGACCCTGGCGTTCCTCGGCGCTGAGCAGCGGCTGCAGGCGTTCGAGCAGGGTGGCCGGCAGCTGATCGGCGTTGGTGAGCAGCAGCAGCAGCGGCTCCTCACCCAGGTGCAGGGGCCCGTTCAGCTGCAGCAGCCCGTGGCGATCGCTCTCCCCATCGGCGGCAGCTTCAGGGACAGCAACAGGGGCCCCAGTGGCGCCCGAGGCACCAGCCAGCACAAAGCCCCCGGGCCGGCCATCAAGGCGCAGCACCGGGAGCTCGGCGGGCCGCCCCGCAGGGGGCGGCGCTACAGGCGACGTTGCAGCCGTGGCCTGATCAGGCGGAGGCCAGGTTGGCGGCCACGAAGTCCCAGTTCACCAGCTTCTCCAGGAAGGTGCTGATGTAATCGGGGCGACGGTTCTGGTAGTCAAGGTAGTAGGCGTGCTCCCAGACATCCATGGTGAGCAGAGCCTTCTGGCCGTGGGCCAGGGGCAGATCGGCGTTGCCGGTCTTGGTGATCTTGAGGGTGCCGCCATCGAGCACCAGCCAGGCCCAGCCGCTACCGAACTGGGTGGCGCCAGCCGCCTTGAACTGCTCAACGAAGGCGTCGAAGCTGCCGAAATCGGCGTTGATCTTCTCGGCCAGGGCACCGCTGGGAGCGCCACCGCCGTTGGGCTTGATGCACTGCCAGTAGAAGCTGTGGTTCCACACCTGGGCGGCGTTGTTGAACACGCCGGCCTTGGCGGCATCACCAGCCACGGCGGTGATCGTCTCTTCCAGGCTCTTGCCTTCCAGCTCGCTGCCGGCCACCAGGTTGTTCAGGTTGGTGACGTAGGCGTTGTGGTGCTTGCCGTGGTGGAACTCGAGGGTCTGGCGGGAGATGTGGGGCTCCAGCGCGTCGAGGGCGTAGGGCAGCGCGGGCAGCGTGTGAGCCATGGAGTGCAGAAAAAGCGTGTCTGAGAGGGGAAACCTGCCGAACCGTGTCAGCTCGTGCCACGAACTGAGGTGCCAGGAGCTGACGTGGTTCGGAGCCGCGCCACAAGCTGGCGCCAACCGGCAGGCATCCTAACGATTGTTTCAGTTGCCGATGCGCAGCAGTTCCACCTCGAACACCAGGGTGGCGTTCGGGGGAATGACGCGGCCGGCACCGCGCTCGCCGTAGGCGAGATCAGGCGGAATCACCAGCTTGCGCTTACCGCCGACGCGCATGCCAGCGACGCCTTCATCCCAGCCGCGGATGACGCGACCGGCACCAAGCGGGAAGCTGAAGGGGCCGCGGCCGTAGCTGCTGTCGAATTCCTTGCCGTTCTCGAGCGTGCCCCGGTAGTTGACGCTCACGGTCATGCCGCTGACGGCTTCGGCGCCGGTGCCGAGTTCGAGCTCGGTGATCCGCAGGCCGCTCGGGGTCATCGTTTCCTTGGCGCTTTTCAGCTCACCGCCAAGGGAGGCGGCGCCGGAGGCATCGGCAAGGGTGTCGTCGCTGGCCATGGCAAACAGGGTGGGGTTGGGATCCTCCGGGTCGAGCTCAGGACGACCAAGCGGCCTGGCGGACGAGGAGGTGTTGAAAGCGTTCTGGGCGGCGCCGCCGGCGGCAGCGCCCTGCAGGTTCACGGCTTCGCTGAACTCCGGCCGGGGTGCG
>JBEDHF010000018.1:0-10511 GCA_041174245.1 Cyanobacteriota bacterium | reverse complement strand
CCCGAAGCCTTGGCTGGCCAGCGGCAGACGGTTCGCTTCAGCGGCCGCCGGGCGCAACAGGGCCAGCGGCCAGAGAAAGGAAGGGTTTGGAGCGGTGGCCTGAATGCTGGCCTGCAGCCGTTGTTCCAGATTCGGATCGGCGGCGATGCAGTTGGGCAGGTACCACTTCAGGGCCAGGCGCTCGCCCGCCACCTCCACCTCAAACACCTGCCCCTGGGTGCCCCCCCCCAGGCCGCGCACGATCGTCACCCGAGCCTGCAGCCCCTCGAAGGCCAGGTCGGTGCCCAGGGGCAACATCCAGACGCGGTTGCCCTTCGTCATCGCTTCGTCGGCAACGCTCCATCGGCATCGGCACCCTGGCCGAGGGCCCGGCGGATGCCATTGCGATGGGAGAGGGCCGTCGGCCGGTTGGCAAAGCTGCGGCGGTAGGCGAGGCCGTTGCGCAGCACCACCACCAGGCTGTGGTCCTTGCGGGATCCAAGCAAAATCCAGCCCGCCAGAGCGCCGAGTTCAAGGAGCCAGAAGAGCAGGGGAAAGGGCAGCAGCAGCAGGCTGCCCAGGCAGAGCAGCAGCCACCAGCTGAAGATCTGAGGATGATGGGGCTCGCTGCGCACCGTCACCGAAAGGATCTGATCGAGGGCCAGGCGTTCGCCGGCGAAGTCGATGCTCTCCGGTGCTCCGGGGGCAGGCCTGACGGCTCTGGCTGCTGGCACGGCAGAGGCCGGGCGGGCGGCGCCACGGTTCGGCGCCGCTGAGCTGGCCCCTGCGGCGGTGGGGGGTGGTCCTGCGACCTGCCCTGGCGCTGCGTTGGTCGGTACGGGGTCGGCGTCCTGAAAGATCAGTACGGGGCCGCGGGGGCCGAGGCCAATGGCGGCCCCATCGCGCAGCTGCCGGCAGTGCTGGAGCGGCTCCCCATTCAGGAAGGTGCCGCTCTCGCTCTTCCAGTCGCAGATCAGCCAGCCCTTGTCGGTCGAGAACCGCACCACCGCATGGTGGTCGGAGACCTGGGTCTCCTGCGGCAGGGCGAGACGGTTGTTGGTGGCACGGCCGATCGTCAGCGGCGTGGCCGGATCGAGGCGGGCCACCTTGCTGGGGTCGCTCTGCAGCACCAGGCGCGGGAGAGGGCTCATGGATGACGTCGGCGCTGCCACCAGAGCTGCCAGTCGTCCTTGAGATCCGACCACCAACCGCGATCACCTTCGCGGTAAGGGGTGACGCGACCGGGGAACAACAGGGCCCGGCTGGCCAGAGCCAGGGCCACCAGCACCATCAGCAGCAGCACCCAGCCGGGGATCGCACCGAGCCAGGTGGCCACAAAGGCGGCCCGCAGGGCGTAAAGGCCAATCGTCAGCGCCAGCCACAGACGAAACGGCTCCCAGGGATCGCGCTGACGCTGCAACGAATCGTGGATCGCTTCGCTCTAGCCTAGGCCCGGGCCCCTTCGTGATGATCCCGATGACGGAGCCGAATCCAACGCCCGCGGTTGACTCATCAGGGTCTGAAGGCTTGGACGCTTCAGCGTCGGCAGGCTTGGACGCTTCAGCGTCGGCAGGCTTGGACGCTGCGTCGCTCGCCGCCCCTGGCCATGCGATGGCCGATTCAGCGCCGAGCACCCAGCAGCTCTGGGCCGCTCTGTTTCAGGCAACCCGCCAAGGACCCTGGCGACAACGGCAGCAGGCGATCGCCGAGGCCTGGACCGCGCTGCGGCAGCGCCAGGTCTGGCTGGAGCTGTGGTCGGGACAGCAACAGCTCAGTGTCACGCCACTTGAACCGCGTCGCTACCGACTCGGCCGTGATCCCGGCTGCGATCTGTGTGTGGCGTCGGCCAACCTCAGCCGTGTCCACGCCATCCTCGAGCGGGAGCATCCGGCAGACCGTGATTTCGCGCTCGACGATTTCAATTCGGCCAATGGTCTCTTCCATCGGGATCGACGGATCCGCTCGATTCGCCTCCGCGATGGTGATCGTGTTCATTTCGGCTCTCCCTTGAAGGGGGATGCGCCTTCGCTGCTCTATCGCCATCCCCGCAGTGCCCTGGAGCGCACGGTCCATCGCCTCGGCATCGGCGCTCTGGTGGGCTCGGCGCTCCTGGTCACCAGCTTGCTCACCGCCGCATCCCTCGGGGGTGGCTCCCGGATTCGGCTGATCTCCGGACCGGTGAAGATTCTCTCCACGGATGGTCAGCAGATCGATGCCAAGGAGGGGTCGTCCACGGCCCTGCCTTCGCTCAGTTCCTATCCGATGGTGCTGCGTCAGGCCCTGCTGGCATCAGAAGATGCGCGATTCGGCTGGAACAGTGGCCTGGATCTGTATGGCGTTGGCCGCTCGCTGGTGCGTCGCAGTGGTGGTGCCAGCGGCCTCACGCAGCAGGTGGCACGGATCTATTACCCGGAAGTGGGTAATGATCTCAGTGTCACCCGCAAGCTGCGGGAGCTCTGGGTGGCTCTGCAGCTGGAGGTGGGCTACAGCAAGAACCAGATCATGAAGATGTATCTGGATCGGGCCTATCTCGGCCTGGGGGCGGAGGGATTTGAACAGGCAGCCCGGTTGTACTTCCGCAAGGGTGCGGCGGATCTTGATGCTCAGGAGGCGGCTTTCCTGGTTGGCTTGTTGCCCAATCCCAATGGCTATAGCCCCTGCAACGGCGAGCATCCCAGCTGGGGGCGGGAACGGCGCGATCTGGTGCTTCAGCGCATGCAGGAACAGGGGTATCTCGGCGAGCAGGCGTCGATTGATGCCCGGCGCCGGCCACTGAACATCGATCCGTCAGCCTGCCGCTCCAGCAGTTTTCAGAGCTATCCCTTCTTCAGTGATTATGTGATTGGAGAGCTGCAGGGAACCCGCTTTGGCCTCAACCTCAGCGATCAGAGCCTGGGGGGAAACTATGTCGTGATCAGCACGATCAATCCTGGCTTGCAGAAGCTGGCCCAGGAGGAGATGCAGCGTTTCCTGGAAGGACCAGCGGCCAGGGCTGGTCTGACCCAGGGGGCTCTGATCTCCATCAACTATGAAAATGGTGACATCCTGGCCTATGTCGGAGGGGGTGATTATGAGCACTCCAGTTACGACCGGGTCCAGGCGATGCGTCAGCCCGGCTCCACCTTCAAGCTCTTCACCTATCTCTCGGCCCTTCAGGCCGGAATCGCTCCCACAGCACAGATCTCCTGTGCTCCCTTGGCCTACGTTTCCGGCTGTCGCAGCGGGGCCGCGGCGATGACGATGGCCGACGGACTGGCCCAGTCTGAGAATGTGATTGCTCTGCGCCTGGCGGACACGGTGGGGCTGCCGCGGGTGCTGCGTCTCGCCCGTCAGCTGGGGATCACCACCCCGCTCGAGAGCGACTACAACATGGTGCTCGGCGGTCGCGAAACGCTGCTCTACGAGATGGCCCGCGCCTATGCCGTCATTGCCAACGGTGGTCGCACCGTGCCGATGCATGGCGTCAGCCGCATCTATGACCTTGGCATCTGCCAGTCGATGCTTAGCCTGAACCGCTGCCCCAGCCATGGGATCACGGTGCCCAGAGGGGAAGGCTCCCGCCAGTTGATCGCCGAACGCGATCGCGATCAGATGGATGCGCTGCTCCGTCTCCCCGTGCAACAGGGCACGGCCAGGGCCGCGGCGGTGGTGGAGGACGCCCGCGGCAAGACCGGCACCACCAACAACGGCGTCGATGTGCTCTTCATCGGCTATTCGCCGCGCTCCAGGATTCTGACGGCGATCTGGATGGGCAACGACGACAACCGACCGGCTGAAGCTGCTAGTGGCGCTCTGGTGGCTGATCTCTGGGGCCGCTACATGGTCAAGGTGCCGCCGCTGCTGGCCACGGGGGCCTGATCACGGCGCTCGGATGGTGGCGTCAGGTCCCGGGTTTGTTGGCCTCAGGGATGGATCAAGGTGGCCAGGGATCGGAGCAGAGCACAGAGGCCGTCGATCAGCCCGGCGCCCAGGCCCAGCAGGGTCCCCCAGCACCAGCTGCTGGCCAACAGCCTTTGCCAGGGCCGGCTGCTTTCCCTCGTTTGTGGGGGCAGTTCCAGTTGCAGGGCCAGGGCACTGATCAGCAGCAGCAGCACCCAGGCCGGCATCAGCACAGGTGGCGCCCCCAGATGCACCACCTCACGATGGATCACGCCCTCAAGGGCGGCCAGGCTGACCAGGGCCGCCACAACACCGGCTGCGCCGCTCCAGCGTTTCTGGATCCGGTAGCGACGGGCCACCAGCACCGCTGGGACCGTCGTGATCAGGGCGATCAGGCCATACCCCAGGGCTACAGCTGGAAGATCGAGGGGGCGCAGCGCCAGCAGGGTCAGGTTCGCGGGTGCGGAGCTCACCAGCAGCAACAGCGCCGCCGCCAGGGCTAGACCTTCGCCATTGCGTTGATGAATCCAGGGGGCCAGCACCCAGTGCCAGGCATGGGAGGGATCGCAGGCGCTGCTTGAGTCGAGCGGCCACTGCCGCTGGATGCCACGCAGGGGGCCCAGCGCCAGGGCTTGAAGGAGCAGCAGGGCCAGCACCAGCAGCAGGCCGCCGCCCCCCTGCGGCTCTCCAGGCAGCATGTCCTCCAGCCGACCTGCGGCCCACCAGAGCACCAGGCTGGATCCCGCCGCCAGGGCGATGCCCGGGCTGATCGCCCTCAGCTCTTGCAGCAGCGCGACCAGGTTGTTGACCAGCTGCGCTGCGGTCTTGCCGGCACGGTTCCTGGCTGCGCGAGCGGTCGCATCGGGCTGGTTGGGGGACGGGCTTGCTACGCCGCCGACACCAACCCCAGCATCGACACCAAGACCGATGGCATCAGCGACGCCTCCGTCGGCCTTGACCCTGGCCGTCGTGGCGGCTGGTGGAGCCTCGGTCGCCAGCAGCGGCAGTCCGGTCGCTTCTTCCAGCAGTGCCTGAAGCTCCTGCAGCACCGCCGGTGTGTAAGTGGCCGTCAGGCGCTTGTTCAGTTCGTCGAGGGTCGCCCGTTGACCGCTGCCGTTCTGGAGCAGCAGCTTGCGGAACAGGGGCTGGGAGGCCAGATCTCTGAGCGGGCCGCGCAGGGCTTCGTCGTCTCCGAGAGCGTCGATCAGCCGATTGGCGAGGGCCGAACCGGCCGTCACATCAAAGGCCTGGCTGTGAAGCCAGGCCTTGAGTTGCCGTCCCACAGACCGTCCGGGTCCCATGCTGGAGCCTCAGTGGTGTGGGCGGCGAGGAGGTGGGGATCAGGCGCCTTTGGTGGCCTGGAAGCGGGCGCGGGCGCGGGCCAGGGCCTGTTGGGCCTTCACCTTTTCGGTGCTGTCAGGCTGGCCTTCCATGGCGGTGGCGGCTTGCTGGGCCACCTCAAGCTCGCGCTCGGCGGCGGCGGCATCAATGCTCGAAGCCAGTTCGGCGGAATTGACGAGCACGGTGACTTCGTTGTTTTCCACCTCGGCGAAGCCGCCCATCAGGGCGATGGCGGTCCAGTTGCCACCTTCACGCAGGCGCATCACGCCAGTGTCCAGGGCTGCCAGCATCGCCACGTGACCGGGAAGGATCCCCATCTGGCCGGTGGTGCTGGGAAGGATCACCTCGTCGGCGGCTCCGTCGAAAACGCTCTGGTCAGGAGCCAGAACGCGAAGGGTGAGGGTCATGGGGCTGGATGGGGAGGACGCAGTTCAGTGCTGGACGCATTGGGTTGAACAAGCCCCCGGGCTACGAGAGACCAGGGGCTTGCAACGGCGATCAGCCCTTGGCTTCAGCCAGGATCTTGGCGGCCTTCGCCTTGACCTGGTCAATGTTGCCCACCAGGTAGAAGGCCTGTTCGGGCAGCTCGTCCAGTTCACCGGCCAGGATCATGTTGAAGCCCTTGATCGTGTCCTCGAGCTTCACGTACTCACCGGATTGACCGGTGAAGATTTCGGCCACGAAGAACGGCTGGGACAGGAACTTCTCGATCTTGCGGGCCCGATCGACGGTGCGGCGATCGTCTTCCGAGAGTTCGTCGAGACCCAGAATGGCGATGATGTCCTGGAGCTCCTTGTAGCGCTGCAGGGTGGACTGCACGGCACGGGCGGTGCGGTAGTGCTCGTCACCCACCACGGACGGCTGCAGCATGGTGCTGGTGGAATCCAGGGGATCAACGGCCGGGTAGATGCCCTTGGAGGCCAGACCGCGGCTGAGCACGGTGGTGGCGTCCAGGTGGGCGAAGGTGGTGGCGGGAGCGGGGTCGGTCAGGTCGTCCGCAGGCACGTAGACAGCTTGGATGGAGGTGATCGAACCTTCGAGGGTCGAGGTGATCCGTTCCTGAAGCATGCCCACATCGGTGCCCAGGGTCGGCTGGTAGCCCACAGCGGAAGGCATCCGGCCGAGCAGGGCGGACACTTCCGAGCCAGCCTGCACAAAGCGGAAGATGTTGTCGACGAACAGCAGCACGTCCTGCTTGTTCACGTCACGGAAGTGCTCCGCCATGGTCAGAGCCGAGAGACCCACGCGCATGCGGGCGCCGGGGGGCTCGTTCATCTGGCCGTAGCAGAGGGCCACCTTCGACTTGGTCAGGTCCTCGGAGTTGATCACTCCGGATTCCTTGAATTCCTCGTAGAGGTCGTTGCCTTCGCGGGTGCGCTCACCGACACCGCCGAAGACGGAGACGCCGCCGTGCTCCTTGGCGATGTTGTTGATCAGCTCCTGGATCAGCACGGTCTTGCCGACGCCGGCACCACCGAACAGGCCGACCTTGCCACCCTGGCGGTAAGGAGCCAGCAGGTCGATCACCTTGATGCCGGTCTCGAACACCTTGGGCTTGGTCTCAAGCTCGGTCAGCTTGGGAGCTTCGCGGTGGATCGGCGCGGTGGCCGAAGCGTTCACAGGACCCTGCTCGTCAACGGGCTCGCCGAGCACGTTGAAGATGCGGCCGAGGGTGGCTTCACCCACGGGCACGGAGATCGGGGCGCCGGTATCAGTGGCTTCCATGCCGCGCACCAGACCGTCGGTGCTGCTCATGGCCACAGCACGAACGCGGTGGTCGCCCAGCAGTTGCTGCACCTCAGCGGTCAGAGCAACGGTCTGGCCGGCGGAATTCTTGGCTTCGATCCGAAGTGCGTTGTAGATCCGGGGCAGCTGGCCGGCAGGAAATTCAACGTCCAGCACGGGGCCGATGACCTGACGGACAATCCCTTTGGTGCCGGTGGTGGCGGGAGCAGCAGCAGCCATAAATTGAGGAAATTGCAGTGAGCGTGCAGCGGGGGGCACACCCGCCTGAAGCGGCGCAACCATACCACCGCATCGGACCGCCTCGCCGGAGTTCGGTCAACCGCACGCTCCGGCCGTGGCGCAGTCACCCCTCGTACCCATAGGTTGGCACTCGAGGAGGGCGAGTGCCAACTTGCCCGCCGATGGCGTCTCTGGCGCCATGACGTCGTTTTTTTTGATCCATGGCAGCTGTTTCCCTCAGCGTCTCCACCGTCAAGCCCCTCGGAGACCGCATCTTCATCAAGGTTTCTGAGTCCGAGGAGCGCACCGCCGGCGGCATCCTGCTTCCCGACACCGCCAAGGAAAAGCCCCAGGTGGGTGAGGTGGTCCAGGTGGGCCCCGGCAAGCGCAACGATGACGGCAGCCGCCAGGCTCCTGAAGTGAGCGTCGGCGACAAAGTGCTCTACAGCAAGTACGCCGGTACCGACATCAAGCTCGGCGCTGATGAGTTCGTGCTCCTGTCCGAGAAGGACATCCTCGCCATCGTCAGCTGAGCCTCTGGCCAGCCCGAGCGATGGCCAGCGGCGCTCCGGATCCGGCCTTCTCCGGTCTCCGTGGGCTGACCAGAGCCTCTGCTTCCAGCGTTGCACCTGAACGCTGACTCCGAGGGCGGCCTCGTTCCGTCGTCACCCTCCTGATCCGGCCTTCAACGCCAGGTTCCATCGTCGGGCTGACAGCCATCTCCCTGCTGATTTCTTCCACTCTTCCCTTCCGCACTGCCGATCCATGGCCAAGCGCATCATTTATAACGAGCAAGCCCGTCGCGCCCTGGAAAAGGGCATCGACATCCTGGCCGAGTCCGTGGCTGTCACCCTTGGTCCCAAGGGTCGCAACGTCGTGCTCGAGAAGAAGTTCGGCGCTCCTCAGATCATCAATGATGGTGTGACCATCGCCAAGGAGATCGAACTCGAAGATCACATCGAGAACACCGGTGTGGCCCTGATCCGTCAGGCTGCCTCCAAGACCAACGACGCTGCCGGCGACGGCACCACCACCGCCACCGTCCTGGCTCATGCCATGGTCAAGGCCGGTCTGCGCAACGTTGCCGCTGGTGCCAACGCCATCACCCTGAAGAAGGGTATTGATAAGGCTTCCGATTTCCTGGTCGCCAAGATCAAGGAGCACGCCAAGCCGATCAGCGACAGCACCGCCATTGCTCAGGTCGGCACCATCTCCGCCGGTAACGACGAAGAAGTCGGTCGCATGATCGCCGACGCCATGGACAAGGTCGGCAAGGAAGGTGTGATTTCCCTCGAGGAGGGCAAGTCGATGACCACCGAGCTGGAGGTCACCGAAGGCATGCGCTTTGACAAGGGCTACATCTCCCCTTACTTCGCCACCGACACCGAGCGGATGGAAGCGGTGCTCGAAGAGCCCTACATCCTTCTCACCGACAAGAAGATCGGTCTGGTTCAGGACCTCGTGCCCGTGCTCGAGCAGATTGCCCGCACCGGCAAGCCTCTGCTGATCATTGCCGAGGACATCGAGAAGGAAGCGCTCGCCACCCTGGTCGTCAACCGCCTGCGCGGTGTGCTCAACGTGGCTGCCGTCAAGGCTCCCGGCTTCGGCGATCGCCGCAAGGCCATGCTCGAGGACATCGCCGTTCTCACCAATGGCCAGCTGATCACTGAAGACGCCGGTCTGAAGCTGGAGAACACCAAGCTGGAGATGCTGGGCAGCGCCCGTCGCATCACCATCAACAAGGACACCACCACCATCGTGGCCGAAGGCAACGAGGCGGCGGTCAAGGCCCGGGTGGACCAGATCCGCAAGCAGATCGACGAAACCGACTCCTCCTATGACAAGGAGAAGCTGCAGGAGCGTCTGGCCAAGCTGAGCGGTGGCGTGGCTGTCGTCAAGGTCGGTGCGGCCACCGAAACCGAGATGAAGGACAAGAAGCTTCGCCTCGAGGACGCCATCAACGCCACCAAGGCGGCCGTTGAAGAGGGCATCGTCCCCGGTGGTGGCACCACCCTGGCCCACCTGGCTCCCGCCCTTGAGGAGTGGGCAAGCTCCACCCTGTCCGGCGAAGAGCTGATCGGCGCTCACATCGTCGCTTCGGCACTCACCGCCCCCCTGATGCGCATTGCTCAGAACGCTGGCGTCAACGGCGCCGTCGTCGCTGAGAACGTCAAGAACAAGCCCTTCAACGAGGGCTACAACGCCGCCACCGGTGAGTACGTCGACATGCTGGCTGCCGGCATCGTCGATCCGGCCAAGGTCACCCGTTCCGGCCTCCAGAACGCCGCCTCGATTGCCGGCATGGTGCTGACCACCGAGTGCATCGTGGCTGATCTTCCCGAGAAGAAGGAGGCTGCTCCCGCCGCAGGCGGCATGGGCGGCGGCGACTTCGACTACTGAGCCTGGTTCAACCTGCGGGAGGCACTGTCCTCCCTGGGGTTGATCAGCTGCACGGCGCCTCCTGAGGGGGGCGCTTTTTTTGTCCTTGTCGGTGCCGCTGTCTGGCCTTGCGCTGCACCCAGGCGCAGGGGCGAGACCCCCACCACGGCAGTGCCGACGTCAGGGGGAGGGCGTCGCCATGCGCGTCTGGATGCGCCAGGACCCACGCCAGGACCCACCAGGACGACGTGGCCCTTGCCAGGACGTCTCTTGACGGTCCCCAGCTGATCAGAGCAACGGTGCGGCTCTGCTCGCCTTGAGGTGGGGCCTTGGCGAGGTTCGGCTGATCTTTCATTTGCGGCACAGCGGCTGTGGCCATTGCGCCGCTCCTGGAGATGCCTGGCCGCAAGACGCGGGCGTCTGGGCGGCCTTGGCTCGTCGTTGGTCGTGCGGCTTCATCGTTGGGCAGCTGGGAGGGGCTCCAGGCGAGAGCCTGCACGCTGGTTTGGGTGCCCTTGGCTTGCCGGTTCTCCTTGGTGTTGGCCGGCTTCGTGGACCGCGTTCCCAGCGCGCAACAGCCCCTGCTTCCCACCGCAGCAGACCCTGGCGAAGCTGGTTGAGCGGCACGGCAGAGGATGCCAACAGCAATGGGCCCCTGCTGAGGGCGTGAGCCTGGAAGCGAATCCGTCGTTTGAGCCCCTTAGGAGGCTGCCCCTGTCCTGATTCCGTTGGCGTCTGCAGGGCGGTTTCTGGCGTGGGTCAGTCGTCGAAGGGGTGTCTGTGACTGTGTTGGGTTGGTAGCGGTTGTCACTTGGGGGGATGTGGTGGTATGGTTTTGGACTGCGCAGGAGCGAGAGCGACGGCGCAGCCTGAGGGTCTGAAGAGCGAGGTTGGGAGCGATTCCACCGGTGCTGTAGGGTCTGAGGGAGCAGGAGCTGGAGACAGAGCCTGCCGAGCCGAGAACGGAA
>JBEDHF010000017.1:0-14051 GCA_041174245.1 Cyanobacteriota bacterium | reverse complement strand
TTCCTGGATCTGCACCCCACGCCCGCGGATCTGGCCCGACTGGTGCGTGCTGGCCTCGGCCGCCAACCGAAGCAGCTGCCCGCCTGGCTGCTCTACGACCACGAAGGCTCCCGCCTGTTTGAGCGGATCTGCGAGCAACCGGAATACAGCCTCACCCGCACCGAAACGGCCCTGCTTCAGCGCGAGGCCGGCGCCATCGCCGCCGCCCTCGGTGCCGGCGTGGTGCTGGTGGAATTCGGCGCCGGCAACGCCCGCAAGGTCGGCCCGCTGCTGCAGGCCCTGCAGCCCCGCGCCTATGCCGCCCTCGACATCAGCCGTGAGCACCTGATCCAGGCCTGTGAGGCGCTGCGATCGGCCCACACCACCACGCCGGTGCTCGGCATCTGCTGCGATTACAGCGCCATGGACCGCCTGCCGGACCATCCCTGGCTGCAAGGGCGACGGGTCGGCTTCTACCCCGGCAGCTCGATCGGCAATTTCAGCCCCGACGAAGCCGAGACGCTGCTGCGGCAGTTCGCCCGGCTGCTCGGCCGCGATGGCCAGCTGTTGATCGGCATCGACCAACCGAAAGCGGTGGCGCGGCTGGAGGCGGCCTACAACGATGCCGCTGGTTACTCCGCAGCCTTTGCTCTCAACCTGCTGCAACGCCTGAACCGAGACCTGGAGGGCGACTTCAGGCCCGAGGCCTTCCGCTACCGGGCCCGCTGGCAGGCCGAGCAGAGCCGGATCGAAATGGCCCTGGTCAGCCAGCGCCGCCAAACGGTGCAGCTGCGGGGCGAACCGTGGCACTTCGATCAGGATGAGGCCCTGATCAGCGAATACAGCGTCAAATACAGCCGCGAAGCGTTTGTGGACCTGGCGGCCCGGGCGGGCTGGAAAGCGCGACGGCACTGGGCGGATCCCGCCGGCGACCTGGGCCTGCACTGGCTGGTGCAGGCAGACTGAGCAACGGCTGCTGCTGATCACGATGGGACGGGAAGAACAACGCCAGGCGATGCGTCGCACCCGCGAGGAGCTGATCGCCCAGCTCCAGGAGCTGTATCAGCAGGCCTTTGAGCGGATCAGCCAGGAGGATCTCGGCGAAGGGGCGATCGCCCGCCTGACCCAGCTGCTGCTGCGCTCCCGCGAGGCGGCGATCACCCCCCTGGAGGAGGAGATCGAAGCCCCCTTGATCACCCGCGCCCCGGGCGAGGCATGAGCAACGACTGGTTCGAGGACCTGGAGCGCCAGCTGAACGACAGGCTCGAACGCTTTCTGGCCGACAATCCCGACCAGGAGGCGCTGCTGCAGGAGCAGGAACTGCTCGAGCGTCGCCGCGATCTGGCGGAGCGGCGTCTGCAGCTGCAGCAGCAAGCGGAGCGGGAACGGCAGACCCTGCTGCAACTGGCTGAGGAGATCCGCCAGTGGCAAGGGCGGATCGCACGGGCCCGTGCCGCCGGCGCCGACGAGCTGGCGAGCCGGGCGGAGGCCCATCTGGCGAGCCTGATGGACCAGGGACGGCTGGCCTGGGACCAGCTCGGGCGCCTCGGTCAGAGCTGGGAAGCCGTGAACGAGGCCCTCGATCAGCTGCGCGCGCAGCAGGCGCAGCAGAACCTGGGGCGCAGCCCCAGCGAAAGCCATGGCAGCAGCCGTGCCGGCGGTCAGGCCAGCCGTGCCAGCGGCAGTGGCGCCGCCCACGGCGGCAGCGTTGACCTGGAGCGCGCCTGGGCCGACTTCGAAGCGAACCAGGAGCTGGAACAACTCAGGCGCCGCCAAAGCTGAAGCGCCCTCCGCCGTCAGGCCGAGGGGCGAACCCCGGAGGAATGGCTGGCTTCAGCCCTTGGGCGCCGGGGGCACGAGGCTGACGCCTTCCGGCGGCGGCGTCGGATCAGGATCGGCGATCAGCATGTGCTGCAGCACGATCTCAGGACGCTCGCTGTCACGCCAGCGAATCCGGTACGCGGGCATCTTCGTGCCCCGGCTGGTGGTCTGCTCCACCGGCTCCATAACCCAACCTCGGCGGGAACGCCCCTGGGGGTTGCGCTTCACCACCGCGTCCGCATGCTTGAAGCGGAAACCGACGCGCTCACCGCTCATGGGTTGGGAAAAATTGCCTACGTGAATCCAGTATCTCACTGCACCGGTTCCTGAGCCGAACTTCGGGGCAAGCGCGGCCCAGGAACCGACGAAAGCGCCGCTCAGGCCTCGCTCCTGGGCTCAGGCCGCAACAGGGGAAAAGCGATCACATCCCGGATCGAGGCGCTGTCGGTGAGCAGCATCGCCAGCCGATCGATGCCGATCCCAAGACCGCCGGTGGGGGGCATGCCCACCTCGAGCGCCCCCAGGAAGTCCTCGTCGACCCCCTGCGCCTCCAGATCGCCGGCCGCCCGGCGCGCCTGCTGCTGCTCAAGCCGCTGCCGCTGATCGACCGGATCGATCAGTTCACTGAAGGCATTGGCGGTTTCGCGGCCCACGATGAACAGCTCGAAGCGTTCAACCATCCCGGGCTTGCTGCGGTGCGCCCGGGCCAGGGGCGAGTTCTCCACCGGGTAATCGATCACAAAGGTGGGCTGGATCAGATCCGCCTCCACCCGCTGCTCAAAGGCCTCCACCAGCAGCCGGCCCACCGAATCGGCCAGCGCCGGCACCTCCAGGCCCCGGGCTTCCATCGCCGCTGCCGCCTGCTCACGGCTGCTGAAACCAGTGAAATCGAGGCCTGTCGCCTCCTGCACCAGCTCATGCATCGTCGCCCGCCGCCAGGGGGGCGTCAGATCGATCGCGGTGCCCTGGTAGGTGAGCTGGGTTGTGCCGCACACCTGCTGGCTGACATGGGCGATCAGCTGTTCGGTGAGAGCCATCATGTCGACGTAGTCGGCATAGGCCTGATACACCTCCACCGAGGTGAATTCGGGGTTGTGGCGGGTGCTGACGCCCTCGTTGCGGAAGATCCTGCCGAGCTCGTAGACGCGCTCGAATCCACCCACCACCAGACGCTTGAGGTGCAGCTCGGTGGCGATCCGCAGGGTCAGGGGCAGATCCAGGGCGTTGTGATGGGTCTCGAAGGGGCGGGCGTCAGCGCCGCCAGGCACCGACTGCAGCACCGGGGTTTCGATCTCCAGGAAGCCCCGCTCATCCAGCCAGCGGCGGATGGCGCTGACCAGCACAGCCCGGCGCCGGAAGGTCTCGCGGGTGTCGGGCGAAACGATCAGATCGAGGTGGCGCTGGCGGTAGCGCTTCTCGACGTCCGCCAGACCATGCCACTTGTCGGGCAGGGGTTGCAGGCTCTTGCTGAGCATCTGCCAGCGCTTCACTTTCACCGAGAGCTCACCGCGATCGGTGCGGCGCAGGGTGCCCTCGACGCCGATCCAGTCGCCGGCATCGACCAGGGTGGTGAGCTGGCTGAAGGCCTCCGGCTGGTCCGGCAGCGCCGCCTCCAGGGTGGCCTTCTCCAGATACAGCTGGATCGGGCCGGTCTCATCGGTGAGCGTGAAGAAGGCGAGCTTGCCCATCACCCGTCGGGTCATCACCCGGCCGGCCACCGCCACGTGCAGATCGCGCTCCTCCCCGTTCGGCAGATCGGCATGGGCGGCCTGGAGCTCTCCATGGCGATGGCTGGGGGCAAAGCCCAGGGCATAGGGGCCCTGGCCCAGCTCCGCCAGGGTGCGGGCTTTCTCCAGGCGGGTCTCGCGCAGCTCTGACAAGGCAGCGGTGGTCTCAGCTCGGAGCCATCCTGCAGGAGCACCAGACCCGGCCGCTGGCGCCAGGGCCGAACAAAGGCCGAGACGGCCTCAGCCGGCCGCCGAACTCAGGGCCGGATCACCGAGCCGCTGGGAGGCGTAGCCGGTGCCGCGCACGGTGAGGATCAACTCCGGATTGCGGGGGTCGGGCTCAAGCTTTCCGCGCAGACGGGCCACGTAGACATCCACCACCCGCAGGTCCGCCGCCCGGCGCGGCGGATAGCCCCAGAGCTGTTCCAGGATCTCGGCACGGGGCACCACCCGCCCAGGCTCGCGGAACAGCAGTTCCAGCAGGCTGAATTCGGTGTAGGTGAGGGCGATGCGCTCACCATCGCGGGTGACCTGACGACGGTTGGTGTCGACCACCAGATCGCCGACCCGCAGCACGCCGGAACCGCTCGGCGCCTCACGGGGTTCGGCCTGGGCTGAGCCGCGGCCAACGCGGCGCAGGATCGTGGCGATGCGGGCCTCGAGCTCCTTGGGGCTGAAGGGCTTGGGGATGTAGTCGTCGGCACCCAGATCGAGGCCGGCAACGCGCTCGGCGATCGCATCCAGGGCCGAGAGAAAAATGATTGGCACGCACGACTCCGCCCGCAGCCGGCGACAGACCGCGAAGCCATCCAGCTTCGGCAGCATCACGTCGAGCACCACCAGATCGGGTTGCTCCTGGTGGAAAAGGGTCAGGGCCTGCTCGCCATCCTCGGCGCAGACCACCCGGTAACCGGCGAGCTGCAGGCGCATCACCAGCACCCGACGCACGGAGGCCTCGTCGTCCACCACCAGCAGGGTGGCCCGAGGCTCAGTGGGGGCGTTGCCCATCGACTCCTGCATCCGCTCCTGGATCGACTCGCGCGGCTCTTGGCTGTCGCCTGGGGGCATGGGCAGCAGCCGCGTGAAGAAGCGCAACCATAGCCGTCAAAACCCCCTCCACTCCAGCGCCAGAGGGCCCGGCCAGCCCGGAAATCGAACTCTTAAGGAAATTTTCAATTCCTGACGCAGCCGTTCACGGTGCCCCAGCCAGGGGCCGACGTGGCTAAGGCCAGCGCGCTTCGGCGTAGCGATTCCATTCAAAGGCGGCGACCGCCAGCGCGTCATCGCTGCTCACCTGGCCCAGCATCGCCCGCTGCAGCTGGGTGTAGAGGATCGCCTGCAGCCGCTTCACGCCAGGGCTGGCAGGCACCAGCACCTCAGCGCCCGCCAGGGAACGCGTCGAGAGCAGCCTGGCCTCGCGCACCAGCCGCTCCGGCGCCGTAGGCGGCCGTTCCTGCTCGAGTTGTCGCTGCATCGCCGCCAGGGCAACGCTGGCCGACGGCAGCACCCGCGCCTGTTCAGCGAAGCGTTGCTGGTTGCTTGGGTTGGTGAGGAACAGGGCCAGGCTGAGGGCCTCCGGCGCCATCCGGCTCTGGCGGGGGATCGAGAGGTTCATCACCGCCACGTTGGTCTGGCCGCCGGGACCGGTGATCGGCGGATAGGGAGCCGTCCGCGCCGCCACCCTGGGGGCGTTGGTCTGGATCGCCCGCAGGAATTCAGGCCCGGTGGACAGCAGCGCCAGATCACCGCCCTGATAGAGCTCAACGGCGCGGCGGTAGCCCTGGCTGACCACCTCCCTGGGCAGCAGGCCGCGGCGGTAGAGGTCGGTCCAGAAGGCAAAGGCACGGCGCCCGGCCGGCGTGTTGAAGGCGGCGCGATGGCGCCTATCCACCAGCACCACGTCCATCTGCACCATCGACTCCAGCAGCTCCGCCGAGTCGTCGGGAACGACCGTGACGAACAGGGCATAGCGACCGGTGCGGCGCTTGACCGCCTCGGCGAAGGCCGGCACGTCCTGCCAACGCTGCGGTGGGCGCGTATAGCCCGCTTGCTGCAGCAGGGCACGGTTGGCCAGGCTGATGCGGGCGGTGAGATACCAGGGAATCGCCACCTGTTCCCCCCCCACCTGACCGGCCTGCCAGACCCGCGGCAGATAGGTGCTGGCGCTGCCGGCCGGCAGCAGCGGCTCCAGGGGTAGCAGCCCCCCCTTGCTGGCCAGATTGGCTCCAAACAGGGGGTTGAGGTTGACCAGATCGGGCGCCGTGCGGGCATAGACCGCCGCCAGCAGCTTGCGTTCCACCGAACCCCAGGGCAGATCCGTCCAACGCACCGTGACCCCGGGGTGCTGGCGTTCCCATTCCTTGATCGCCGCACGCATGTAACCGTCGAAGCGCGGCGAGAGTTCCAGGGTCCAGAACTGCAGCTGCCGTGGCGGCGGCACAGGGCTGCTCGAGCGCCGCAGCCCGGAGTTGAACGAGACCGCCGCCACGGCCCCAAGACCGAAGGCCAGAACCAGGACCCAGGGCCAGCGCCTCGGAGCGGTGGACGCGGGCCGGCGCCGCCGTCCAGGGGAAGCCAGGGGTGGTTTCATCGCTGTCGGGCCCTCTGGCGACGCCAGAACAGCAGCTGCAGGGAACAGAGAACGGGTGCCAGCAGGCCGGTGATCAAGCTCTGGGCGGCAAGGGTCTGCAGGCCCGCCAGGGCGATCACCGACGGGGACCAGCCCCGGGGCGTGATCCCACCAGCCGTGATGCTCAGGCCCGGGTCGAAGCCGGCGGCATGGGCGAAGCCGAACTGAAGCAACAGGCTCAGACCGAGCAGGAGGGCGCCGAGCATCGCCAGCAGGCCCAGGCTGAAACTGCGACCGAACTGGGGAAAGCGCCGGCCCAGCTGGCCCCACCACCAGCCGAGCAGCACCAGCACGGGCCACTCACTCACCGCCCCTGGATGCAGACCATCCAGCAGCAGACCGAGCGCCAGCCCGCCCAGGGCACCGGACAGCGGTCCATCCACCAGCGCCCAGGGCAGCAACCACAGCACCCCCCAGCTGGGGCCCACGCCGACGATGCTCAGCCACGGCGGCGCCGCCAGGGTGAGCAGTGGAGGCAGCAGCAGGCTGGCCAGGCCAACGGGCAGACGGATGAGCCCGTTCATCGCGACGACCGGCCCAGAATCTCAACCCAGTCGATCGCATCGGCCTGGGCGCTCAACTGCACCACGGCCTCAGGAGTGGGATTGGCGCGTTGATCCACCGACTGGACAACGCCGACGGGCAGATTCGGGGGCACCAGGGTGCTGGCTGGGGAGGTGAGCACCACATCGCCGGGACGCACCAGGGGATCCTTGTCGACAAAGCGCAGCACCGGACGGCTGGTGCCGACCCCATGCAGCAAGCCATGCTGCCGGGTCCGCACCACCCAGACCCCGATCCGACTGGAGGGATCGGTGAGCAGGGTGACGGTGGCGGTGCTCACGGAGAGCTGATCGACCAGCCCCACCAGGCCGCCCGGAGCCTGCACGGCATCGCCGAGCTGAACACCGGCCAGCGAGCCCTTGTTCAGCAGCAGCTGCTGCCACCAACCATTGGGCTCCCGCGCGATCACCGCCGCCGCGATGGAGGCACCACGGCCCTGATCGAGCGCCAACAGAGCCCGCAGACGGGCGTTGTCCTCACTGAGTTGCGTCAGCCGCAGATCCGCACCCAGGCGCTGCGAGGAGCGCAGCCACTCGCTCTGCGCCGAACCCGGCCAGAACGGTCGGCTGATCAGGGCATAGAGATCGGCGAAGGCCGCGCCCTTGCTCAGACGCACCAGGCCCAGCACCAGCAGCACAGCGATCCAGGGCAGAGCCTGGGAGCGCAACGACTGCAGGGATCCTCGAGGCCAGCGTCCGAGGGGCATCGTGATCAGCCGAGGCTGCGTGAGAACTCAGGGGTGTCGAGCACGCGCTGAAGACGCTTGTAGTCCTCCAGGACCATGCCGCAGCCATTGACGACACAGAGCAGCGGATCTTCGGCGACATGCACCAGGATCCCCGTCTCATGGCTGATCAGATCGCTGATCCCGCGCACCAGGGCGCCGCCGCCGGCGAGCATGATGCCGCGGTCGACGATGTCAGCGGCCAGTTCGGGCGGGGTGCGCTCGAGGGTGCGCTTCACGGCCTCAACGATCACATTCAGCGGCTCCACCATCGCTTCACGGATGTCGCCCGAGCGGATGTTGATCGTGCGCGGCAGGCCGGAGAGCAGGTGCAGACCGCGCACATCCATCGAGACATCGTCGTAGGCGTCATCGGGGAAGGCAGAGCCGATCCGGATCTTGATCTCCTCGGCCGTGCGCTCACCGACCACCAGGTTGTGCACCTTCTTCAGGTAGGTGCCGATGGCATCACTGAGCTCGTCGCCGGCGACACGCACCGACTCGCTCAGCACCGTGCCGCCGAGGCTGAGCACCGCCACTTCCGTGGTGCCGCCGCCGATATCGACGATCATCGTGCCCACGGGCTCGGTCACCGGCAAACCGGCGCCGATCGCCGCCGCCACGGGCTCCTCGATCAGATGCACTTCGCGGGCACCCGCCAGGCCGGCCTCACGCACGGCGCGGCGCTCCACCCCGGTGACGCCGCTGGGAATGCCGATCACCAGCCGGGGAGCGACGATGCCGCGGCCCTCATTCCCCTTCTGGATGAAGGTCTTGATCATCTGTTCGGCGGCGTCGAAATCGGCGATCACGCCGTCGCGCAAAGGCCGCACGGCCCGAATGTTGCCGGGTGTACGCCCGAGCATCAGCTTGGCCTCATCGCCAACGGCCAGGGGCACGTTGCGCTCCAGATCCAGGGCCACCACTGAAGGCTCCTGCAGCACGATGCCGCGGCCGGAGACATACATCAGGGTGTTGGCCGTGCCCAGGTCAATACCGATGTCGCGCGAAAGCTGAAACCGTCGGAAGAACACAGGAGCTGGCCACCACAGCCCTTGATCATAGTTGGGGCTGCGAAAGCGGCCGGTCCGGGACCCTGTGGCGGGCCGACCTGGGACATCCGGGCCAGAGGGTGGAACTCCCTGAAGGTGGCGCCGTCTCCGGGTGCCCCATCATTGATCCAATTGACTCCACTCCAAACCATGGGCGTGAATTCCGTGACCCTCGTCGGCCGGGCCGGCCGGGATCCCGAAGTGCGCTACTTCGAATCCGGCAGCGTCGTTGCCAACCTGACCCTCGCCGTCAACCGTCGCAGCCGCGACGATGAACCCGACTGGTTCAACCTCGAGATCTGGGGCAAGCAGGCCCAGGTCGCCGCCGACTACGTCCGCAAGGGCTCCATGGTCGGCATCATCGGCTCCCTGAAGCTCGATCGCTGGACCGACCGGGCCACAGGCGAAGAGCGCAGCAAGCCCGTGGTGCGGGTCGATCGCCTCGAGCTGCTCGGCTCCCGCCGCGATGCCGAGGCCGGCGGCTTCAGCGGTGGCGGCGGTGCCCCGAGCGAAGAGGAAGTGCCGTTCTGAGGCCGGCAGTCGCGAACCACGGCTCTGGCAGCGCCGCCGGCCCAGCCTCAGGAGCTGTGGTGACGGCGTCGCCACAGCCGCAGGCCCAGCCAGACCACCGCCGCCACCAGCAGCAACGCGATCGATTGGTTGATCAAGCCCTCGACCGGCTTGACCCAGCCGATCACCTGCTGCCAGTGGCTGCCGAGGAAGACCCCGGCCAGGGTCAGCACCAGGTTCCAGAGCAGGCTGCCGGCGGTGGTCCAGAACAGAAAGGAACCGAACGGCATCATCTCGATGCCGGCGGGCACCGAGATCAGGGTGCGGATCGCCGGAATCAGGCGCCCCCAGAACACCACCTTGGCGCCATGGCGCTGAAACCAGCCGCGGGAGCGGCTCAGATCAGCGGCGCTGACGCCGACCCAGCGGCCATGGCGATCGATCCAACGGCCGAGGCGCTCCTCATTCACCAGCCGGCCGACCCCGTACCAGGGCAAGGCGCCGATGACGGTGCCAATCACACCAGACACCACCACCAGCACCAGATCCAGTTTCCTCTGGGCCACATAAAAGCCGGCCAGGGGCATGATCAGCTCCGAAGGAATCGGCGGGATCACGTTCTCCAGCACCATGCCGGCGATGATCCCGGCGTAGCCCCATTGCTCCACCCACTGCCCCACCACAGTGTTGAGCGAGTCGAACATCAGCGCCAGCGGCAGGTGGATCGAGTGTGACAGGGCCTCGATGACCGCGAGCCGGGAGCCGGGAGCCGGCGCTGATGGCGAGGGTCATGCCAATGGCGGTGGCGATGGCGATGGCCGTGACGACGGTGGTGGCGAGGGCAGTGGCAACGCGCCGACAGGCACAAAAAAACCGGGTTCCGCATCTGCTGGAACCCGGAATGGCACCCGGAGCCTTTACCACCCGGTAGCGCCGCCGAGCTGAGGCCCTGAGCTGAGGCCCTGAGCTTGAGCCCTGAACCGTGGCCCCAGCGGAGGCCCTGAGCGGAGTCAGGACCTCGCCAGCCGCGGCCTGGCGTCAGACGAGCGGATCAGTAGCGGTAGTGATCAAGCTTGTAGGGGCCTTCCACCGGCACATTGATGTACTCAGCCTGCTCAGTGGTGAGCTCGGTGAGCCTGGCGCCGATCTTCTCGAGGTGGAGGCGGGCCACCATCTCATCGAGATGCTTGGGCAGCACATACACCTGCTTCTCGTACTGGTCACCCTTGGTGAACAGCTCGATCTGGGCCAGCACCTGGTTGGTGAAGGAGTTGCTCATCACGAAGCTGGGGTGGCCGGTGGCGCAGCCCAGGTTCACCAGCCGGCCCTCAGCCAGCAGGATGATCTTGTTGCCGGACGGCAGGATGATGTGATCAACCTGGGGCTTGATGTTGTCCCAGGTGTACTGCTTCAGCGAAGCCACATCGATTTCGTTGTCGAAGTGACCGATGTTGCAGACGATCGCCTGATCCTTCATCTGGATCAGATGCTCGTGGCGGATCACCCGGAAGTTGCCGGTGGCGGTGACGAAGATGTCCACATCGCGCACCACATCGTCGAGACGGACGACGCGGTAGCCCTCCATCGCCGCCTGCAGGGCGCAGATCGGATCGATTTCGGCGATCATCACCGTGGCGCCGAGGCCGCGCAGCGACTGGGCCGAACCCTTGCCCACATCGCCATAACCGAGCACCAGGGCCACCTTGCCGGCCACCATCACATCGGTGGCACGCTTGATGCTGTCGACGAGTGATTCGCGGCAACCGTAGAGGTTGTCGAACTTGCTCTTCGTCACCGAATCGTTGACGTTGATCGCCGGGAACGGCAGCTCACCGCTCTTCTGGAGTTGATAGAGACGGGCCACACCCGTGGTGGTCTCTTCGGTGACGCCCTGAATGGCAGCGTGGATGCGCGAATAGAAGCCGGGCTGAGCCGCCAGCTTCTGGCGGATGCTGTTGAAGAGGGCGGTCTCCTCCTCGTTGCTGGGGTTGTCGAGCACCGAGGGATCGCTCTCAGCCTTGGTGCCGAGGATCACCAGACCGGTGGCATCGCCGCCATCGTCGAGGATCATGTTGGGCGTGCCGCCATCGCCCCACTCGAGGATGCGGTGGGTAAAGGCCCAGTACTCATCCAGGGTCTCGCCCTTGTAGGCGAACACAGGAATGTTGGCGGCCGCGATGGCGGCGGCGGCGTGGTCCTGGGTGGAGAAGATGTTGCAGCTGGCCCAGCGCACCTCGGCGCCGAGGGCCACCAGGGTCTCGATCAGAACAGCGGTCTGGATCGTCATGTGCAGCGACCCGGCGATGCGGGCCCCTTTCAGGGGCTGCTCGGCGCCGAATTTGCGACGCAGGGCCATCAGGCCAGGCATCTCGGTTTCGGCGATCGCGATCTCCTTACGACCGAACTCGGCCAGGCCGAGATCGGCGATCACATAGGAACTGGTGCTCTGCAGGGCAGGAGCCGTGGGGGTGGCCACCATGAAATTGCTCGTTCTTGAGGGGACAGCTCGCTCCCGGCTGGGAGGGCGTGTTGGGGATATCTCTGCGGAGACGCCGAGGCTTCGGGCTCGCCAGGGGGTCAATCTACAAGGGCCATCGCGGCCATCGCTGGCCAGGATGGTCCAACTCCGGCCGTGATCAGCGGCCCCTCAGCCTGACTCCCGCGCCACCGATTCCGCGATGCCTGCCCAGCCCGAACGCCACCATCTGGCCGATGCCGAGGCCACCCAGGCCCTCGGCCTGGCCCTGGCTGGCCGGCTGCGTCCACCCTGTCTGCTGTTGCTGCAGGGCGACCTCGGGGCCGGCAAAACCTGCCTGGTGCAAGGCCTGGCCGCAGGTCTTGGCCTGAAGGAAGCGATCACCAGCCCCACCTTTGCCCTCGCCCAGCACTACGACGCCCCTGGCGCCACACCGCTGGTGCATCTCGATCTCTACCGGCTGGAGCAGCCGGCCGCCGCCGAGGAACTGTTCGCCCAGGAAGAGGAGGAGGCCCTGGCCCAGGGAGCGGTGCTGGCGGTGGAATGGCCGGAGCGGCTGCAGCGGCTGCCCCTGGATGGCTGGCTGCTGCGGTTGGAGCTCTGGGATCCCGGGGATCCGGAAGCCGGTCGCCTGGCCACGCTCACGCCGCCGCCAGGTGCTGATGCAGGGCGGCAATGATCCGGGCGTTGGCTGCCGGAAAGGGGTAAGCCTCAAGATCAGCCGGCTCCACCCAGCGCACCTGCTGACTGGCCAGCGGCTGCGGCTCGCCCGCGAGCCAGGTGCAGAGATGCACCACGAAACGCAGGCGCTTGTGGCTGTAGGCGTGCTCGAGCGTGATCAGCTCCTGATCCACCTGCACCGTGATCGCCAGCTCCTCACGCAGCTCCCGAACAATGGTGTCGGTGATCAGCTCCTCCGGTTCCTGCTTGCCACCCGGGAATTCCCACAGGCCGCCCAGCAGGCCCTCATTCAGCCGCTGATCGATCAACACCCGACCGGCCGGATCGCGCACCACGCCGACACCGATCACCTGAAAGGGCAGGGGGGCAGAGCTCTCCTTCACGGGATAGCGGCTGGGGTCGCCAGCAGCGTAAGCAGCGCAGGCCTGCCGCCAAGGGCAATCGCCGCAGCGAGGTTGACGGGGAGTGCAAACGCCGGAGCCCAGATCCATCAGGGCCTGGTTGAAATCCCGGGGCCGCTGCGGGTCGAGCACCGCGGCACTGAGCCGCCAGAACCGGGCGAGCTGCCGCTCCGGTGGCCTGGGGGCCGCCATCAACCTGGCCAGCACCCGGCGCACATTGCCATCCAGGATCGGCTCGGGTTGATCGAAGGCGGTCGAGAGCACCCCGGCCGCCGTGCTGCGGCCGATGCCCGGCAGAGCCAGCCACTGCTCGAGACTGCGCGACCAACCCCGGCGATCCTCGGCCTCAAGCGCCGCCGGATCGGCACAAGCAGCCCAGAGCTGACGCGCTCCCTGATGCAGCCGCCGCGCCCGGGCGTAGTAGCCAAGCCCTTGCCACTGCAGCAGCACCGTCTGTTCCGTGGCCAGCGCCAGCGCCTGCAGATCCGGGAAGGCCTGCATCCAGCGCTGCCAGTACGGCAGCATCACCGGCAGCTGGGTCTGCTGCAGCATCACCTCCGCCACCCAGACCGGATAGGGATCCAGCGCCTCGCCGGAACGGGGCCGCGAGCCGTCGCCATGAAGCTTCCAGGGAATCCAGTGGCGGCCGTTGCCCTCCCACCAGTGCAAGAGGGCGCCGCGCAGTACCAGGATCTGCTCCTCGCTGAATTCCGGCGCTGGCTCAGAGCCACGGGCCACGGCCATGGCCATCACCGCGTCGGTGTGCTGCGGTAGCCCGTCTCCACCAGGAACGCGGCGAGGTGGCTGCGAAAATCATCAAACACAAGCTCAGGCTCCCGGCAGAGGCCCTGGTCGTCGTAGCCGGCAAGGCACTGGCGCAGACCCCAGTCGGAGTGACGGTCGTCGCGGGCGAGCAGCTTCTGCCAGACGGCGTCAAACTCCCCGACCAGGGCGGCCGTGGCCACATAACCGGCCAGGAAACCATGGCTGACCTGCGGCGCCGGAAAGCTGCGGAACTGAGCCTCCAGCTCCTGAAGATGCTGGCGATGCAACGGCAGAAATCGGGGTTGATGGCTCACATCCACAAAACGCGAACCCTGCAGCTGCCAGAACCGCCGCGGCACCACGCTGACGGCATCGCCTTGGCCATCAGGCGGCGAGGCCCCAGGACCTCGATCATCCCGCCGCCTCCTCCGCCACCAGTCGGAACCGATCCTGTTCACGGTTGTAGCGGAACAGGCCGCAGCTGCGGGTCCAGCTGACAAAGGTTTCGAACACCGCATCGGCTTCGGGGCCGGTGAACTGCTCATTGAGCAGATCGAGCACCTCATCGCCCTCCACCTCACCGCGGGAGCTGGCCAGGATCGCCTCCTGGATCTGGGCCACCAGGGGCACATGGTCGATCAGCAGCCGCCTGAGCAACAGCTGCTGGCCTTCCTCGCTGGCATCCTTGAGCCGCTGGCCATCGGCGGTGAGCACCAGACGGC
>JBEDHF010000016.1:0-4476 GCA_041174245.1 Cyanobacteriota bacterium | reverse complement strand
ACCGCCATGGCGCGAAAACCGCTCCCCAGGGGCCGGTCAGCCGTCTCAGGCAAAGGAGCGAAGACGCAGAGCGCATCTCACGGGTGTCACAGTCCTCTCGCATCTGGATCGAAGGCAAGAGGGGGCGCTCAGGGCTGCAGCGGTTCATCGGGCCGCAGGCCGGCCTGAACGCGCCAGAGGGAGGCGTAGGGGCCATCGCTTGCGAGCAGCTGATCGTGCCGCCCGCTCTCGACGATCCGGCCGTGATCGAGCACCACAATCCGATCGGCATGGCGAACGGTGCTGAGCCGATGGGCGATCACCAGGGTGGTGCGATCGGCGGTGATCCGATCAAGCGAGCGCTGAATCGCCGCCTCCGTTTCGTTGTCGACGGCGGCGGTAGCCTCATCGAGGATCAACACCGGCGGGTCCTTGAGGATCGCCCGGGCCAGGGCCAGACGCTGCCGTTGGCCGCCAGAGAGGCGCACACCGCGCTCGCCCACCACCGTGGCGTAGCCCTGGGGCAGGGCCTCAATGAAGGCATCAGCCTCGGCCAGTCGGGCCGCTGCCGCAATCTGGGCCGGGCTGGCCTGGAAACTGCCGTAGGCGATGTTCTCGGCCACCGTGCCGTGGAACAGAAACACCTCCTGGCTCACCAGGCCGATGGCTCGGCGCAGGTCTTCCAGGCGCAGACTGCCGATCGGCTGGCGATCGAGCAGGATCTGCCCGGAATCGAGGGCATAAAAGCGCAGCAGCAGCTTCACAATCGTGCTCTTGCCTGAGCCGGTGGCCCCGACCAGACCCAGGGTGCTGCCCGCGGGCACCGTCAGACTGAAGTGATCGAGCAGCGGTTCGCGGCCCGGATAGCGGAAGCTGACCGACTCGAAGCGCAGGTCTCCGCGCACCGACGCCAGGGGCAGGGGCTTGTGGCCGCTGGAGATCGTGATCGGGGTATCGAGCAGATCCAGCACCCGACGGGTGGAGGCCATGGCCCGCTGGTAGTCATCCAGGGTGCGACCAAGGCCGGTGAGCGGCCAGAGCAACCGCTGGGTGATGAACACCAGAAAGCTGTACGAACCGACAGCGATCACCCCCTCGGAGGCCTGCAGGCCGCCGATCACCAGAATCGCCAGGAAGGCGAACAGAATCGCGAAGCGAATCAGGGGGATGAAGGCCGCCGAGAGACGGATCGCCCGGCCATTGCTCTGGCGATAGGCCTGGCTGCTGAGATTCAGGCGCTCCGATTCCCAGGCCTCGGCGGTGTAGCTCTTGATCGTGAGCATGCCGCCGAGGTTGTTGGCGAGGCGACTGGCGATGTCGCCGGCCCGCTCCCGCACCTCGGCATAGCGCGGAGCGAGGCGGCGTTGAAAGGCCAGCGACCCCCAGAGAATCACCGGAATCGGCAGGAAGGCCACCCCGGCCACCCCGGGAGAAAGCCAGGCCATCGTCGCCCCCACCGCCAGCACGGTGGTGCTCAGCTGCAGCAGCTCATTGGCGCCGTGATCCAGGAAGCGCTCCAGCTGGTTGATGTCATCGCCGAGGATCGCCAACAGACGACCGCTGCTGCCGGCCTCAAAAAAGGCCATGTCCAGCTGCTGCAGATGGTCGTAGGCCTGAAGGCGCAGATCATGCTGCACCGTCTGGGCCAGCTGACGCCAGAGCAGGGCATAGAGGTACTCAAACAGCGATTCAGCGCTCCAGATCAGAAAGGAGAGCGCCGCCAGCACCGCCAGCTGGGCCGGCAGGGCCTCAACGCCGAGGCCGCCGAGCCAGGAGCCCTGACGCTTGACCACCACATCCACCGCCAGACCGATCAGCACGGGCGGCGCCAGATCAAACAGCTTGTTGAGCACCGAGCAGACGCTGGCCAGCCAGACCTGGCGGCGGTAGGGCTTCAGGGTGGTCAGCAGCCGGGACAGCGGCGAGCGGGCGGGCGACCCGGATCGGGAGGAGCGCACGGCGGCGGAACTGGATCCCTTCATTCAAGGGCGTCAGGCAACCCTCGGTGGCCATCAGGATCGGCCGGCCTGTGTCGATGTTTGTGACGAACCATTCCGGGCGCCCTGGCAGGACTAGACCGGTGCCATCTCCAAAGGAGGTGCCATGTCCCGTTCGCGAGCCTTCAATCGATTCCACCGCTGGACCGCCAAAGTGCGGCGGCGCCATCTCAAGGCCTGGCTGCCTGAAGGCCATGAAACCGAAGCCAGCCTCAGTCCGGCCGGTGGCGATCGACGCCAGAACGCCGTTCTGCGCGATGCCCTGCGCGACCTGAACGAGCCATTGCCCCTTGAAGACGACCTCGCGGCCGAGGCCCAGGCCTGAAACCGGATCCGCAGAGCGCCCGTCGACAGATCAGCCCCTGCCCCCTCGATCGGGATCAGGGGCTTTTTGATGCCTGCCGCCAGCACGGACTGAGGGCTGAACCGAACGCTGCGCCAGCCTGCGGGGCTGGATTCCATAGCCAGAGAGTCCAACCAGACGTCAGCTCACGACGTCTGCCCCAGACCGGTGGCTTGAAGAGCGTTCCTGAGTTGCGTTCTTGAAGCCTTTGGTGCAACGAGGCTTCGACGTCCGTCGTTCTTGCCATCAACGATTTGATCCCGGCCATGACTGCGGAGCAGCCAGGACCGGGATCACAGGGTCGTCGTTCTGATGGGAACGCGATTCTGAAGGGAACGTCGTGCGTTGGTTCAGCAACCACAACGCCCGCCGCTTGCGATGCAGAATTCAAGCGCTGCTTGCGATGCAAAGGGCAAGCGCTGCTTGCGATGCAGAGGGCAAGCGCTGCTTTTGGTTGAAGGATGAGGGTGCCGAACTGATGGGCACCCAAGCAGTTGGTGTCGTTGCCTGGAGAGATCGAGGCTCTCAGCAATTCAACGGAGAACAATGCGACGGGCAGCCGCCGCAGGCTGAAGCCACGGCGACTGCCCCGAGGCGATCACCAGCGGTTACCGCCGCCGCCGCCGTAGCCGCCGCGGTCACCGCCGCCGCCATAACCGCCACGGTCGCCACCGCCGCCGTAGCCACCGCGATCGCCGCCGCCGCCATAACCGCCGCGGCCACCACCGCCACCGCCGTAGCCGCCGCGACCACCGCCACCACCGCCGCTGTTGTCGCGGGGGGTGGCCTTGTTGACGCGGATCATCCGGCCCATCCACTCCACGTTCTGGAGATCGTCGATCGCCTTCTGCTCGTCGGCGTCGTTTTCCATCTCCACGAAGGCGAAACCACGCTTGCGGCCGGTTTCACGGTCGAGGGGAAGGCTGCACTTGGTCACGGCCCCGTACTGGGCGAAAAGATCTTGCAGATCCTCTTGTTCAGCCTGAAACGAGAGGTTGCCGACGTAAATGGTCATTCCTTGATTGGAACCTGGAACTGATTCGTGGATGCTGGGGTTCCTTGGGAAAGGCCAGTGAAAAACGGGTTGCCGTGTGAAGCGTGTCGTCCTGCTGAGCGAACCGAAGGGAGCCTGAATGCCATGGAATCACCCCCAACCTTACAGGGCGGCCTGCCTTCACACGGGGACATGGAGAAGCGTGTAGCGAATCTGAAGCGATCCCTGCCTTTCGGCCCTTGGCTCCCCTAGGGTCCCATTGTCAGCAAATCCTGATCGTGGAGCCTGACCGCTGATGGTTGCCCCCGTCCCCTGGAGCCTCGCCTGGCAAGACGATGGTGAACTGGCCGCCCAGGATCGCTTCGATCTCCTCCAGACCCTGGTGGCCTGCGAACAGCACGCCGTACAGCCAGATCTGATCGCGGCGATCGAAACCATGCCGCTCGAGCAGGTGACCCTGCTCTCGGATGCCTCCGTGACGGGCCTCTGCGCCTGAGCAGCGGGCCGCGATCCCGGGACGGCCATGGGATCGCCAAACCCTGACAGTTCAAGGCCCGCCCCCTGCTTCTCAGGAGGCGGGCTAGCCAGCAGAACCGGCCTGCGTGCAGCGGCCTGTTCCCCAGAGGTGGGGCGCCGGGATCAGGCGCCCGGGGCAACAGCGCAAGAGCCGTGCCATGGGCGCCGTCCGGCTGCAGTGCCGGCTCAGCCGTTGAAGCGGCTGATCTGCAGCTCCTTGTTCATCACCCGCAGGCGACGCAGTCCCTGGAAGACCTCCTCAGGCATGCCGCTGGGCAGATCGACGGTGCTGTGGGTGTCGAAGATCTGAATCCGACCGATGCTGCGGCCATTGAGGCCCGCCTCATTGGCGATCGCGCCGACGATGTTGCCGGGCTTGACCCGATCACGCCAGCCCACCTCGATCCGGTAGCGATCCATGTCGGCCTCGGGCGGTGCTCCAGCGCCATCGGCCCTGGGACCGGGACGGCGCCGGTTGGAGCCCGCCGGTTCGGGCAGGCGGCGACGATCGCCGCCCTCGCGGTCCTGGCGCTGGGCGGGCTGGCGCAGCCATTGCTCATCGCCATGCACCAACAGGGCCTGGGTGCCGACCGACATCCGCAGCGCCGCCAGGGCCAGCTGCTCGGGGCTGCTTCCCTGCTCCTGGC
>JBEDHF010000015.1:0-14969 GCA_041174245.1 Cyanobacteriota bacterium | reverse complement strand
GGTCCGATCGCCTGGCCAGCCCCGCCCGAGCAGCCTGAGGACGATGGTGACGACGGCGACGCTGAAGCGCAGGCGCAGACGCAGCCCTGAGCCCCTCGGCCTGGCGCGCAACGAGCGATGACAACCCGGTCGGAGCGGCGGGAGACCGGTGATACCCTCCGACTGGATTTGTAACCCGTGATGGAAACCAACGACCTCGGTTTTGTGGCCAGCCTGATGTTCGTGCTGGTTCCCACGGTGTTTCTGATCGTTCTGTACATCCAGACCAGCAGCCGTCAGGGCGGCTGATCGCCAGCGGGTTTTCTTTGGGCCGTTGCCTTGCGCGGTGACGGCCCCGGATGCTTTCTGTCCGGCTTGGTCTCCGTGGCATCCGCTCAGCCGCTTTCCGCGCGGGCTGCCCTTCGCCGAGGTTCTCGGCCTGGCTTCGGCTCTTCAGAAGGTTCTGTTCCTGCGGTCTGCTCGATCGCGGAAGTGTTTTTGCGCTCTTGCTGTGCGCTCCCTGCCTGATGGCACCGGCTCGCTCGGAGCCTGTGCGCTCCTGTGGCGGTGTTGCCGTTGAGGCTGGCTGGCTGCGGTTGCCGTTTGGAGCAGCCCCTGGTTGGAAGCGTTGAGCGGTTGCCCTGCTGGCTGGATGGCAAGGGGCGGATGTCGGCCCCGAGCCCACCCAGCCAGCAACGCCTGCTGCTCAGGCCTTGTTCTCGGGCTCGCGCACCAGCAGCACAGGGGCCGGAGCGTGCACGCGGATGTAGTCGCTCACGGAGCTGCCCAGCAGGCGATCCAGGTCCACCAGGCCCCGGGCCACGAGCGGCCGGCGATCCTGGGAGGCGATCACCAGCAGGTCGGCGTTGCAGTCGGCTGCGGCAGCGCAGACGGCCCTGCCCACGTCACCGGTGCGATGCACGGGCTGTAGCTCCGCCCCGAAGCCCCGGGCCCGTTGCACGGCTTTCTCCAGCACGTCGTCGGCAGGGTTGCGGCCGCCGCGGGAGGGGGTGATGTCCTGGCGGCTCACATGCACGCCGGTCAGGCTGCCGCCAGGGATCTCGCGCACCATCTCGCAGGCCAGGCGCAGGGCGTCATCACCGACGCCGGTGCCATCGATCGTCACCAGCACCCGGTTGATGTGCCGCACATACAGGTCGTCGCGCACCAGCAGCATCGGCCGCGTCGACAGCTGGAACACGTACTGGCTGGCGCTGTTCGAGAGGATCGATTGCAGCCGGCCGAGGCCGCGCGATCCCATCACGATCAGGTCGGTGTTGAGTTCGTCGGCGACCTTCAGCACGGTCTGTTTCGTGTCGCCCTGACGGATGATCGTGTTCACGTCTCCGGGGTTGAGGCCCAGTCGGGTCACGGCTTCCGCCAGCAGTCCGGCAGCCTCCTGCCAGTGCTCCTGCACGCTCGAGCCCCCTTGTTCCGGCACCACGTGCAACAGGTTCAGGCGGGCGCTTTGAAAGGCCGGAAGGTCGCGCAGCATGCGCACCATCTCCTCCACGTGGCCGGTGCCGGAATCGGCGATCAGCAGGTTGCGAAACACGGGGTCAATCACGCTCTCCGGCAGCCTATGGCCCATTGCAGGAAAGAAAGCGATGACGAAGCGCTCTGTCGCGCAGACCGACGATCTCGGCCCGGGCTGGAGCCTGCGGCGTCGTGTGTTGCCGCAGCACACCGACCATGCGGGCGTGATGTGGCACGGCACTTACCTGAGCTGGCTGGAGGAAGGCAGGGTTGAAGCCCTGGCGGCCGTCGGACTCGCCTACAGCGACCTTTCGGCCCTTGGCCTCGAGCTGCCGGTAGTGGCGTTGACGATCGATTACCGGCGGGGCCTTCGCCATGGTGAAGCCGTGCATCTGCGCAGCTGGGTGCTGCCCCGTCGGGGGGTTCGTCTGCCGTGGTTCAGCCAGTTTCTCGGTGCGGATGGCGCGGTGGCCGCTGAAGCTCGCGTGGAGCTTGTGCTGGTCGATTGGCGCGGAGCCGGTGGCGAACGCCGCCTTCTGCGGCAGCTGCCGGCTGATCTTCAGGCGGCCATCACCCGCCTGGAGGCGGGACAGAAACCAACGCCTTAAGGTGGTACATCTGTACTGTCGCCATGGGTGAGTTGCTGGTTCGGGTCTTCCCGGCGCGGGAGCCCGTCGTTCAGTCGGCCGGGTCTCTGGTCGCGTCCGAAGGCGTCTCGGCGGCGGCTGCAACGCTGGGGGTTGCAAGCCCAGCGGGGGGGGCGGCTGAGGGCCCGGCTGTGGGCTGGTCAGCGTCCAGGCGCGCCTGGTGGGTGCTCTGGAGCCGCTGCCCTGGCATTGGCTGGGTGCGGTTGCGGGCCCTTGAAGCTCTCCCAGGTGGCCTGGAGGCGGCCTGGTCGATGCCCCTGGATGGTCTGCGGCTGGGCACGGGCTGGTCAACGTCCGTGCTGGTTCAGGTGGACGCTTACCGACAGCGCCTGGGCGAGGCGCCCCTGGCCGCCATCCAGCAGCGCCTGCGCGATGAGGCACCGCTGCTGCTTCCCGGGGATCCGGCCTGGCCTCCTGCCCTCGGAGCGCTGCAGCGTCCACCGCTGGCCCTGCACTGGCAGGGTCAGGGGCGCCTTTGGCCCCAGCTGGCGCGTCGGCAGGCTGTGGCCGTCGTCGGCACGCGTCGGCCCTCCTTGCATGGTCGTTCCATGGCCCGGCGTCTGGGCGAGGTGCTGGCCCGGGCCGGCTGGCCTGTGGTGAGCGGTCTGGCCGAGGGGATCGATGCCGCCGTGCATCGGGGCTGCCTGGAGGCCGGTGGCGCGCCGGTGGCCGTGCTCGGCACGCCTCTCGCTCGCGTTTATCCACGGCATCACGCCCTCCTGCAGGGCGCGGTGGCCGAGGCTGGGCTGTTGATCAGTGAATCCCCGCCAGGCACCCGGGTGATGCCGGGGCACTTCGCCGCCCGTAATCGTCTGCAGGTCGCCCTGGCCCGGGCGGTTGTCGTGGTCGAGTGTCCGATCAGCAGTGGTGCGCTGCATTCAGCCTCGATCGCCTGGCAGCAGGGCCTGCCGCTCTACGTGGTGCCGGCTGATGCCGGTCGGGTGTCTGCCCAGGGCAGCAATCGTCTGCTCAGCCAGGGGGCCACACCCCTGCTGGATCCTGCGGATCTCCTCGCCGAACTCGGCAACGGCCCCTTGCTCCCACCCTCAGGTCCTGGTGCTGCCGCCTCAGCACCGTCGCCGTCGCTGTCCCCGTCGGCATCGGCGTTGGATCCAGATCGCCGCGCCGCGCTGCTGCGGGCCGTCGGGGCTGGTGCTTCGCTCGAGCAGCTCTCTCTGCGCCTGGATCAGCCTCCAGCTGAGCTGATGCTGCCGCTGCTCGATCTCGAGCTGGCAGGCCACCTTCGCGCTGAAGCGGGGCTCTGCTGGAGCCCCTGCTCCAGGGGTGGGTCATCAGAATGACCACCAGACTGTTGTTGTTGAGGTCGGCCAAAGGATGCACGATCGCTTGGCTGCGCTCGGCGCGCCTGCCGGGATGCGTCTGATTCAGTCGCCGGCCCTCATACCAGCCCCGGCTCGATGCCAGGCCCCTCTGGGTCAGCTCCGGATCCAGCCACCCTCTGGCAGCGCCAGGCGGGGCTGCGGGTGCCACAGTTTCCCGGGCCACAGCTTCCCGTGCCACAGCTGCCGGTGCCACTGCTGGAGGGGCGGCTGCGGATGGTGGCCGTGCTGATCACGGCCAACGCCCTGCTGCGATGGCGTGCCGATCTCCTGAAGGCGTCCGGTGGCGCGGCGGCCGATCTCGACTGGCTGCTGGATCTGGAGGCGGGCCTGGCCTGGCCTGAGCTGCAGGCGCTAAGGCTCCATCCCGAGCGTGAGGTGTCACTGCGCTGTGACCTCACGCACCTGCAGAGCCTCTGGCAACGCCACCGTCAACAGGCGGAGCCTTTGCAGTATCTGATCGGTCGCTGCCCCTTTCGGCAGTTTGAACTGGCGGTGGGGCCCGGTGTGCTGATCCCACGTCAGGAAACCGAGCTTCTGGTGGATCTGGCCGTGTCCCTGCTGCCGCCGTCGGCACCTCCGGCTTTGTGGGCCGACCTCGGCACCGGTTCGGGCTGCCTGGCGGTGGCCCTGGCCTCTGCCTGGCCGCAGGCGCGCGGCTTGGCCGTTGATCGCAGCCCTGAGGCCCTGGCGCAGGCCGAGGCCAACCTCCGCCGCGCCGGTGTTGAGGGGGCGGTCAGCCTGCGGCGAGGGTCCTGGTGGCAGCCATTGCAGCCCTGGTGGGGGCGCCTCGATCTGGTGGTGTCCAATCCGCCTTACATCCCCTCAGCGGTGGTGGACGGCCTCGATCCTGTGGTGCGCTTGCACGAGCCCCGTCTCGCCCTCGATGGAGGTGTTGATGGGTTGGATTGCCTGCGCACGCTGCTCGCTGGTGCGGCTTCGGCCCTGGCTCCGGGGGGCTGGCTGCTGGTGGAGCACCACCATGATCAAAGCGAAGCGGTGCTGGCTCTTTTCGCGGCGGCCGGCCTGCAGGAGGTGTGTGCGCACCGCGATCTGGAGGGGCGCTGCCGTTTCGTGGTCGGTCAACGCAGTCCCGCCCATCGCGTGATGCCGACGCCACCATGACCGAGCCCCTGCCACCGGCTGCCGTCCTTTCGGCCCAGGCGCTGGCCGCCAGCCTCCAGCGCGGCCAGCCGGCCCTCTTCCCCACGGATACGCTGCCAGCCCTGGCGGCCGCACCGGCGGCGGCGGAGCGTCTCTGGACCCTGAAGGCGCGCCCGGCCACCAAGCCCCTGATCCTGATGGGTGCGGAGGCGGCCGATCTGTTTGCCGCCCTCGAGCAGCCACTGCATCCCGATTGGATCGGCATGGCCGAGAGGGTCTGGCCGGGGGCCTGCACCCTGGTGCTCCCGGCCAGCGGCAGCCTCGTTGCCTGTCTTCATCCCCAGGGTGGGTCGATCGGCTTAAGGGTGCCCGCCTGCGAGCCTGCCCTGACGCTGTTACGGATCACGGGCCCCCTGGCCACCACCAGTGCCAACCGTTCGGGTGAGGAGCCGTGCCGAACAGCCGAGGCCGCAGCAGCGGTGTTCCCAGAGCTGCCTCGTCTTGGCCCGGTGCCCTGGCCTGCGGGCACGGGACTGGCCAGCACCGTGTTGCGATGGGTCGCTCCTGGCGATTGGCAGGTGTTGCGGGCCGGTCCTGTGATGCCGGAGTTCGGTGGCGCTTCAGCTCCCCCATAGGGGCAGCTGGGCCGGCGCGACCACCCTGCCCACGGCGTCTGAGCGCTCCAGGGGCAGGGGCATCAGTTGCGCCAGCCCCAGCAGCGTCCGCTCTGGAGGGGCTGCTGGCTTCGGCAAGGCGATGGCTTTCCAGTGGCTGTTCGTTGGGGAGCCGGATCGAAGGGGGAGCCAGCTCCCTCCTACAGGTCCGTTGACGGCGGTGCGGTCTGGCAGCAGAACCACCTGACCGCGTACAACGATCACGGCTTTCAAGCCCAGGTGGCGACCGCTTGCAGCCGTCAGCTGCCGCAGCGACTGGAAATGGAAGCAGGCGCCGATGATCGAGGTGAAACTGGTGCCGCGTTCGGTCATGGTCAGTCGGAATCCCTGCCGACTGGCTGTCATCTCCGGCTTGGATGGCGATTGGGTGCCGTTGTCGCTGGCTGCGTCAGCGGCCGCTCCGCTGGTCTTCTGCCCTTCAGCCAGCAGGCCAGAGCCTGTGGTCTGAAAGACGCGCGCCAGAGATTCCTCGGCAATCCGTTCCCAATAGGCCCGATCAAGAGCCGGGGACGGGCCTGGTGTCGGCTCGCGTGGAGCCAGATCAGGCTGAAGCCGATTCATGGAATCCTGCGGAGAAAGGGGCCACGACCGGTCGTTCGGCGCACGGCTGGCTGAGCGAAGCTGCTGCGACCGCTGCAGCAACCTGGAAGCCGGCTAACGGATTTGAACCGATGGCCTTCGCTTTACAAAAGCGCTGCTCTACCACTGAGCTAAGCCGGCATGAGCTCACCTTATCGGTCGAGCCAGGCCCCACAGGGCCAGTTGTGTGCGGCTGCGACAACCGGTTTTGGCGAGCAGGTGGGAGACGTGGCTTTCGACCGTGCGGCTGCTCACCACCAGCAGGCTGGCGATCGCCCGATTGCTGAGGCCCTGCATCAGGGCGGCCAGCACTTTTTCCTCAGCCGGCGTGACCGCATCGAGCAAGCGGATGGGGGCCGGACTGGTGCAGCTGTCGGGGGTGCTCATCGGGCAGAGCCAGCAGGACTGCCTTCAGGATTCCCCGGCTGTCTCGCCTGCCAGCCCTTGAGCCGGTCGGCCGGGGACCTCAGAGGGTGGCGATTCTGGAGTCCGCCGGTTGTTTCAGCCGCATCGCCTTGATCGGCAGATTGGCCACCAGGGCCGTGACCCGATCCTCGGTTTCCAGCGTCACATCACCCTCTTCGAGATCGATTTCCACATAACGGGAGACCACCTCGAGGATCTCGGCCCGCATCTGCTCGAGCAGTTCGGGGTTGAGGTCGCTTCTGTCGTGGGCCAGAACCAGCTGCAGCCGCTGACGGGCGGTGCTGGCACTGCTCGGCTGGCGTCCCAGCAGCCGATTGATCACATCGCGCAAGGTCATCGCGGTCAGAAGATTCTGGTTTGCATCAGGCGACCGAGCTTCGCCCGCAGCCCCTTCCCTTCCCGGGAAGGATCGATCAGAGGGACATCCTCGCCGCGCAGGCGTCGGGCGATGTTGGCGTAAGCCCTGGCTGCGGGCGATGTGCTGCCGTTGAGCGTCAGCGGTTCGCCGCGGTTGGTGGAGACGATCACCTGTTCGTCCTCAAGCACCAGGCCCAGCAGGGGCAGGGCCAGGATGTCGGTGACATCGTCGATCCCGAGCATCTCCTGGCTGGCGATCATCTTCGGGCGCACCCGGTTCAGCACCAGTTGCACCGGCTTGACCCCCTCGCTTTGCAGCAGACCGATGACGCGGTCGGCATCGCGCACCGCCGACACTTCCGGCGTCGTCACCACAATCGCTTCCTTGGCGGCGGCCATGGCGTTGCGGAATCCCGATTCGATCCCCGCCGGACAGTCGATCAGCACATAGCTGAAGCGATCGCCGAGCAGGCCGACGATCTTGACCATGTCATCGGGGGTGAACCACTCGAGCATCCGGGAGTTGCCCGCTGGCAGCAGGGCCAGGTTCGGTTCCTGCTTGTGGCGCACCAGGGCCTGATCAAGCCGGCAGGTTTCAGCCAGCACGTCCTGGGCGTTGTAGATGATCCTGTTCTCGAGACCGAGCAGCAGGTCGAGGTTCCTGAGTCCGAAATCGGCGTCGATCACTGCGGTGCGCTCACCCTGGCGGGCCAGGGCAATGCCGAGGTTGGCGGTGAGAGTGGTCTTGCCGACTCCCCCTTTCCCTGAACAGATCAGGATGTAACGCGTCTGGGTGGAACTCACGGCACCAGTCGTTGTCGGTGCAGGTTAAGGCCAGTCTCCCGATCTGGAGCCATTCCAGCGCCTGGGCAGTACAACGGTGACATCGAGCGAGCCCGGGATGGCCAGCGAACCAGTGCATCAGCAACGCCTGCTGGTGATGCCCGAGGACGGGGTTGGGCCGGTGGTCGATCTGATCGATCAGGCCCGGAGTCAGCTGCTGCTGAAGCAGTTCAAGCTGCAGTCACCACGGTTGCTGGATGCTCTGCAACGGGCCCATGGCCGTGGGGTCGAGGTGAAGGTGATGCTCAACCCCCACACCTCGGGTGGCGATCGCTGGAACGACGACAGCCACGCCCTGCTGGCGGCCGCGGGGCTGGCGGTGCGCTGGACCAGCGAGGCCTTCCCTGTCACCCACGAGAAGTCGATCGTGATCGATCGCGAGCGGGCCCTGATCTCCACCTTCAACCTGGCGGACAAGTACTTCGAGCAAACCCGGGATTACGCCATTGTCACGACCGCAGCGCCAGCGGTGGCGCAGGTGGTGGCTGGCTTTGAGGCCGATTGGGATCGTCGTTTTTTCGATCCCGATCTGAACACCGGTCTGGTCTGGAGCAGTTTTCACAGCCGGGGCCAGCTGGCCCGGATTGTGGATGGGGCCCGCCGCACGCTATGGATCCAGCATCCGAAGCTCGTCGATGCCGTGCTGTTGGATCGGATCGTTGCCGCCAGGGAGCGTGGCGTGAAGGTCCGCTTCCTGTGCGGCGGCAAGCATGGCATCAGCGACTGGGACATCTATGACACCTTTTCTTCCCTGCGGATCATGCAGCGGTTCGGCGTCAAGATCAGGCGCCAGAAACACCTGAAGCTGCACGCCAAACTGATTCTTGTCGATGCTGCCTACGCCCAGCTCGGTTCGATGAACATCGATCGCAGTGCCTTTGATCTGCGCCGGGAGCTCGGGATCGAAAGCGATGCACCGGCGGTGGTGGAGCGATTGCTGGCCACGTTCAAGGCCGACTGGGATCAGGCCAGTCGCTATCAGGTGCCGGATCCGCTCGATCCGGCGTTGCATGAGCTGGGCGAGCTGCCGCCCGATCCCCATTTCATCCACGAGTGATGGCCTCAGACGACGCGGGCACGGCGCTGGAGAGCGGCTCAACGGCTCCGGTCCCTGGCCTGGCGGAGCTGTTCATCGGCATGTTGCAGGTGGCCCTCTCGGCCTTTGGTGGTGGGCTTTCTGCCTGGAGTCAGCGCATCGTTGTCGAGCAGCGCCGCTGGATGACCAACGAGCAGTTCCTGACCGGACTGACTGTGGCCCGTCTGTTTCCGGGACCGAATCAGATCAACATGGCCGTGTACATCGGCACCAGCTTCCGGGGCCTGCCTGGAGCCTGCGTGGCCCTGGCCGGGATGCTGCTGGTCCCATTCACGCTGTTGATGGCGCTTGGGGTGGCCTATTTCCACCTCCATGAACTGCCGGCGATCGATCGTCTGCTGGCCGGTGTGGTGGCCGCGGCTGCGGGAATGGCCCTGTCGATGGGATTCAGGATCCTCGATCAGTACCGCAACGATCGTGTGGCCCTGGCTCTGGCCGGGGCTGTGTTTCTGGCGATGGAGGTCCTGCATTGGCGCCTGGTTCCGGTGGTGCTGATCAGTGCCCCCCTGGCGATGGCCTGGTACTGGCCGCGGCAGCAGGTGCGTTGATGAGCGCTTCTGTTCTGGCGATCGCCCTCGCACCAGCCCTGGCGCCTGCGCCGTCAGCACTGCTCGCTGCCAGCGGTGCCGCAACGACCTGTCACCACGTTCAGCTCAGTGATCTGGCGGCGCTGGCCCAGGTGCTCTGGCAGTTCCTGTCGCTTTCGCTCTTTTCCCTGGGCGGCGGCAACACCCTCCTGGCCGAGTACCACCACATCAGCGTTGAGCAGTTCTGCTGGCTCACAGACAGCCAGTTCGCCGATCTCTACGCCCTGGCGGAAGCCGCGCCTGGCCCGAGCTCGATGATTGTCGGCCTGCTCGGGCTTGGCGCTGGCTGGAAGGAGGGGCTCCCCTGGGCGCTTCTCAGTGCCTATGGCGCCGAGATCGCCGTTCTGCTCCCCTCCACCCTGCTGATGGTGCTGGCGTGCCTGCGTTGGCGAACCCTGGAGCATTCGCCGTGGCGCATCGCCTTTGAGCGCGGTCTCGGCCCGATCACCCTCGGGATCCTGTTCGCGGTGGGCGTCAAGATCGTGCGTACCGCCGATGTCACCCGAGCCGGCCAGCTGAGTGTGCCCGGGGTGATCGTTTCGGGGATCGTCTGTCTGCTGATGCTGCGCACCAGGGTGTCACCGCTGGTGTTCATGGCGCTGGCGGGTGGGCTCGGCCTCCTGGGGATCATCAATCGCTGAGGGGCCAGCCGGGGGCGGCGGGCCGGATCTGTATCGCTCCATCCAGCAGCACCGCCTCTTCCGCCAGGCCGGCGGGCGGTATCCCTTCCGGGCCCCTGGCCACGGCATCGGCGATACGCAGCTGCAAGGGCCTCAGTTGCAGGGCCACGATCCTGGCCTCCTGGTCCCCGTCCGCGCCGGCATGGGCCATCCCCCGGAGGCGTCCCCACACCAGCACATGGCCGCTGGCTCGGATCGAGGCGCCGGGGTTCAGATCGCCGAGCAGCAGCAGCGAGCCATCAATGTTGAGATGGTCGCCGGATCGCAGCGTGCCCTGGTGCAGCCGCAGCGCCGCGGCCGATGTCGCCTGGGCCGGCGTCAGGCGGTTGTCCTGCGCCGTGTCGGTGCGGGCCAGAGGGGCAGGCAGAGCAGCCTCCGCCCGCAGGCCGAGGCCGGCAGCGGCCACACGGGTGTCGGCCTGATCGGCGCTGATGGCGATCAGGGTGAGGCCGCGGCGCCTGAGCAGGTCATCGATCTCTTCGAGCTGGCGGGCATCCAGGGGCCAGCTTCCGGCCACCAGCACCACAGAGCCCGAGAGCGGTGGGGCCGAGTCATCGCCAGAGGCGCTGGCAACCACGGAGGTGGACAGGGCCAGTTCAAGCTCAGCCAGGGCGCTCAACTGGCCATCGGAACGCTCCGGCAACAGCAGCTGATGGGCAGCGGGGCCGCTGGATCGGCTCAGATAGGCGGGCATCAGGCCAGCTCCTCGGCGGCAGGCCGGGTCAAGTTAGGCGGCGTCAGCAGGGTCCGTTCCCGTCGCACGGCTTCGCTCACCTCACCGGGGTGGATCAGCCAGGCCATGGTTGTGTTCAGGCTCAGGCTGCTCACCAGTGGCGAGTGCTGCTCAAGGGCCTGCAGGTGCACCCCGTCCCAGAGCCTCAGGCCGCCGTGATACGGGTGGTAGCCGCGGCTCTGGCGTTGCCGCAGTCCGCAGTGCAGGTCGGGATCCAGGCCGGCGGCGCTGCTCAGGCGCCGGGCGGCGGCCAGGAGCGTCAACCTGGCGCCGTTGTCGAGATCGCTGACATCGGTGGCCTTGAGCAGGCGACGATCGAGCAGGCGGCTGCAGAGTTCGGCCAGGGGCGGCGGCCCCTCCTCGCGCCAGCGCATCAGGTGGTAGCCCGTGCGCTGGTCATCGTTGGCCAGGAAGGCGTCGATGCCGAGGCTGTCCTTGTCCCAGAGCCAGGCGGCCATCACGGCATCGGCCGGGATCAAGCCGGGCCCCAGCCGCCTCGCCAGGCTGATCACCTGACTCAAGAGCCAGTTGCAGACCACGTTCAGGCGGTGGTTGTAGACGCTTCGATACATCAGGTTGCGCACCACCAGGTAGTGCTCCACCGCCATCAGGCCCTTGGGGTGAATGGCCAGGGCGCGGTCGGGGGTGAGGGTGAAGGCCGCCAGGATTCGTTCGAGGTCGATTCGGCCATAGCTCATGCCGGTGCTGTAGGCATCCCGCATCAGGTAGTCGAGGCGGTCGCAGTCGAGTTGGCTGCTCACCAGCGCCTGGATTGCCGGGCAACGGGCCCGTCCGCGGGCCAGAAGGTCAGCCACGGCATCGGCGAGTCCGGCTTGATGGGCCTCCAGACGGTCGCGCAGCTGGGGGTGCTCCTGGATCAGTCGCGCCGACCAGGCTTCGTGATGGAGGCCGAACATTTCCTCGCCGGAATGGCTGAGGGGGGCATGACCGATGTCATGCAGCAGGGCTGCCGCCAGCAGCAGCGGCCGATGCTCATTGAGGTCCGGATGGAGCCGCTCGAGTCCGTTCAGCGCCAGCCGTGCCAGATGCAGCACCCCAAGGGAATGGGTGAAGCGACTCGATTCGGCGCCATGGAAGGTCAGGTAGGCAGGGCCGAGCTGGCGGATCCTGCGCAGCCGCTGGAAGGGACCGGTCTCAATCAGATCGATGGCCAGCGCTTCCGCGGGCTCGTGGCGATCGAGGCTGATCGCTCCGTGGAGCGGATCGTGATAGACGCGCTGGCTCATCCTTCGCCCTCCTCCGGTACGAGGCTGTCGAGGGCGGCCTGTAGCCAGCTGTCGTCGTCTCCGCCTGGTGCCAGCGGTTCCGGTTGCGGCAGGAGCTGGTCCGGCTCGATGCCGAGGTGCTGGATGTCTCGGCCAGAGGGCGTTCGATAGCGGGCCACGGTCACGGCCAGACCGCTGCCATTGCCGAGCGGAATCAGGGTCTGGATCAGACCTTTGCCGAAGGTGCGACTGCCCAGCAGCCGGGAGCGTCCATCGTCTTGAAGGGCGCCCGCAAGGATTTCACTGGCGCTGGCTGTGCCTCCATTGACCAGCGTCACCAGGGGGCCGGTGTAGAGAGCTCCGGCGCCGGCCTGCTCCAGGGAGGCGAGCGCGTCGCGGTTCACCGTTTCCACAATCGGTTCACGGTCGAGCAGGGCGTTGGCCACCGCCAGGCCAGCGCTGACCAGCCCGCCGGAGTTGTTGCGCAGGTCGAGCACGAGGCCTTCCACATCGGCGTTGTTCAGATCCTTGAGGGCCTGCTGCACCTGACTGGGCACCGGTTCACTGAACTGGGTGATTCGCAGCACCCCCAGTCGGTGCCCGTGGTGCTCGATTTCGGAGCTGCGCACAGGCCTGAGATCGATGGCGCGCCGTTCCAGATCGGTTTCCTTCGGCGGGCCGGCATCGAGGCGCCAGGTGATCAGCACACGGCTGGCTGCGGGACCCCGCAACCGGGCTGCGGTGGCCTCGAGGCCCAGCTCTTGCGCGGATTGACCATCCACGCTCAGCAGTTCCGCCCCTGCCGGAATGCCGGCAGCGCTGGCGGGTGAGTTCTCGAGAGGCGCGATCACCAGGATGCGGCCGTCACCATCCCGTTGCCCGAGTTGCAGGCCGACACCACTGACGGTCCCCTGGGTGTTCGACTGCAAGGTGCTGAAGTCCTGGGGACGGAGCAGGCGGGTGTAGGGGTCGCCGATCGGAGCCAGCATCCATTCGATGGCGTCGTAGGCATCGCTGCTGGTGACGATCGGCCGCTCGAGCGCTTTCTGGCGCAACCGTGTCCAGCGCACGCTGTCGAAGCGGCCCGGATCGACGTAGCTCTGATTCACCAGCCGCCAGGCCTCCACCACCAGCTGCTGGGCATCACTCAGGCCCAGCGCCGTGGCTGGGGTCAGCACCAGGGTGGTCAGCACCAGCAGCCAGGCCAGGAGCCGGCGTCGGACAGTTGTTGCAGAGGGTTGAGCCAGAGGGGGCATGGAGGGGCTTGCCTCACGGGCAGAGCGAGGCGGTCGGTAGACTCTCGCAACCCAAGCCCACAGCTGCATGGCGAACTCCTCTCCTGCCGCAAAGTCGTCCCCGGTCTACGACTGGTTCCAGGAGCGTCTGGAGATCCAGGACATCGCCGACGACATTGCGTCGAAGTACGTCCCCCCCCACGTCAACATCTTTTATTGCCTGGGCGGGATCACCCTGGTCTGCTTCCTGATCCAGTTCGCGACCGGGTTCGCGATGACCTTCTATTACAAGCCCACCGTTGTCGAGGCCTACGCCTCCGTGCAGCACCTGATGACGGATGTCAGCTTCGGCTGGCTGATCCGCTCGGTGCACCGCTGGAGCGCCAGCATGATGGTGCTGATGCTGATCCTGCACGTCTTCCGCGTGTATCTCACCGGTGGCTTCAAGCGTCCCCGTGAGCTCACCTGGGTCACCGGCGTCACCATGGCCGTGATCACCGTGTCCTTCGGCGTCACCGGCTACTCGCTTCCCTGGGACCAGGTCGGTTACTGGGCTGTGAAGATTGTCAGCGGCGTTCCCGCTGCGGTCCCTGTGGTCGGCAATCTGATGGTTGAGCTTCTCCGTGGTGGAGAGAGCGTTGGCCAGGCCACCCTCACCCGCTTCTACAGCCTCCACACCTTTGTGCTGCCCTGGCTGTTGGCGGTGTTCATGCTGATGCACTTCCTGATGATCCGGAAGCAGGGCATCTCCGGTCCCCTCTGAAGACGACCGCTTCATCGCTCAAGGTTTTTCAACCCCCCTCCTCTCCAAGGAACGGCACCATGCACATCCTCAAGAAGCCAGATCTCAGCGATCCCAAGCTGCGGGCCAAGCTCGCCAAGGGTATGGGCCACAACTATTACGGTGAGCCGGCCTGGCCGAACGATCTGCTCTACATCTTCCCTGTGGTGATCCTGGGAACCCTGGCCTGCCTCGTCGGTCTGGCGGTTCTTGATCCGGCCATGCTGCTCGACAAGGCCGATCCTTTTGCCACGCCTCTGGAAATTCTGCCGGAGTGGTACCTCTACCCGGTGTTCCAGATCCTGCGGGTTGTTCCGAACAAGCTTCTCGGCATTGCCCTTCAGACGATGATCCCCCTGGGTCTGATGCTGATTCCCTTCATCGAGAGCTTCAACAAGTTCCAGAACCCCTTTCGTCGCCCTGTGGCCATGGGTGCCTTCCTGTTCGGCACCGTGTTCACCATCTATCTGGGTATTGGCGCTGCTCTGCCCATCGACAAGTCCCTGACGCTGGGCCTGTTCTGATCGACGAGATCGTTCAGTTCGCTCCTTTCAAGGGATCACCTGCAAGCCGTGGCACCAGCCACGGCTTTTTTGTTGGCAAGCTGAGAAGGATGCTGCCTGGGCGAGCCCCGAGGCTGTAACAGCAGGCATGGTGTTCCTTGCCATCGGCGTGCGATCGCGTTCGCGTTGTGCTGATGCGGTCACGGCCTTCGTCCCGGCGCTGCGATGGGATGGTGCCTCGATCGGTTGGCGCTGTGATCAGGCGAGCGACGTCAATCAATCGCAGCGGCCTCGGGCCAAGGTGATCAGACCCGGGCTTGATCCGTTGTGCCCGTCACCATGCCGTCGCGCTCGCCCCTCGGTTGTGGCGAATTGTTTCAGTCCTTGTTGCTCGCTGGGTCCAGCCCTGCCCGGGTTCCGTTGGCTGTGGCGTAGCAGTAGCCGTCGGCTGCAGCGAGGGCGTCGGAGCTGCTGGCAGACGATCCCAGGCCCACCGGTGCTCCGGCCAATTCAGGGCTTTCAATGCGCCTGCCCTTGAGTTGCTGCCCTTGATTCGCATGGGGCCTGGAGGGAGTTTCCTGGGGTGCGTCAGGGTTGAGGAGTGAGTGTGCGGCTGGGTTTTGTTGGAGGCGGTTGCCTGATGGGGGGAGGTGGTGGTATGGTTTTGGACTGCGCGGGAGCGAGAGCGACGGCGCAGCCTGAG
>JBEDHF010000014.1:0-4250 GCA_041174245.1 Cyanobacteriota bacterium | reverse complement strand
GTGCATGCCGCCGCCGGCTCCGAAGCCCTGGCAGCGGCCCAGGCCGCTGCCGCGGCGGGGGCGCAGGCGGTTGGTCTGCCGGCGCCGACGCTGCTGGCCGTGACCGTGCTCACCAGCTGGGAGGCCGCTCGTTTCGCCCGGGAACTGGCGATCCAGGAGCCGCTGCAGCGGTATGTGCCCCAGTTGGCGCAGCTGGCGGCGGCGGCCGGGCTCGGCGGCTGCGTCTGTTCGCCCCTGGAGGTGGCCGGCCTGCGGGCGGCCCATCCGCTGCCGTTCGCGCTGGTCACCCCCGGCATCCGCCCGGCCGGTGCCACGGCGGGCGATCAGCAACGGGTGATGACCCCGGCGCTGGCGATCGCGGCCGGCTCCAGCCAGCTGGTGATCGGCCGGCCGATCACCGCGGCGCCTGATCCAGCGGCAGCCTTTGCGGCCTGCTGCGCTGAGCTCGAAGCGGGCCGCTGAGCGCCTGGCCTGGCGCTTGATCAGGCGCCCGGTCGCTGTGGCCTGCGCCTGGATCAGCTGGATGTGAAACAACGCTGCAAGGCTGTTGGCGACGCGGCATCGGGGCGCTACTAATAATGTGTCGCACTTGGCTGATGTTTGGCTCTTACGCTTCTGCTTGGAAGCGCTCTTTCGATTATTCCGGCCGTTCCACGCGCTCAGAGTTTTGGTTTTTCGTGCTTCTGGACGCAATTCTCCTTGTGCTCTTGAACGGTGCATCGTTGTTTTTGGTTTTCAGCTTTCCAGAAGGCTTTCTGGCTGATGCTGTTTCTCGATTAGCTGTTGTTTATGGAATTGCGGCCTATTTGGCTCGAATTCCACTCGCGGTCAGGCGGATGCGTGACATCGGCAAGAGCTGGGCATGGGTTCTGACCATCCCCACGTGCGTGTTGATCCCCTGGTTTGTCTACCTTGCCGTTCAGCCTTCGGTGCTCGGCTGAAGCCAAGAGGGTCTGTGGGTCTGCTGTCGGTAAGCGGCTCTGGCTCGCTGCCGGCGGCGGGCCCTCAGGCGGCCTGGTGGCTGCTGGTGAGGCTGCCGTAGAGGGCTTCCAGCGCATCGATGTTGCGGCTGAGGGTGTAGCGCTCCAGGGCGCGCTCACGGGCGCGGCGGCCCAGTTCGGCTGTGAGCACGGGCTGGTCGCGCAGCACCGGCAGCAGGGTGCGCAGCTGGGTGGTCACGCCCTGGGTGCTGATGACGATGCCGGCACCGCCTTCAAGCACCTCGCCGTCGGCGCCGGCGTCGGTGGCCACACAGGCGGTGCCGCTGGCCATCGCCTCGAGCAACGCCAGCGACAGCCCCTCGACCAGCGAGGGCAGGATGAACACCTCCGCCAGCTGCAGCATCGCCACCCGGCGGTTGAGGCTGGGTTCATACCCCCACCACACCACATCCGTTTCGTTGCCGCCGGCCTGCTGCTGCAGGGTCTGGCGCATCGGCCCATCGCCCACCACCAGCAGGGTGCAGCCGGCCGGCCGCACCAGCCGCCAGGCCTTGAGCAGGGCCTCCACGTTCTTTTCGGTGGCGATGCGGCCCATGTAGAGGAACACCCGCGTGCCGGCGAAGCGCTGCCGCAGCTCGCTCAGCTCGGCGGAGATGCCGAGGCTTGGCGCCGGTTGCCAGCAGTTGGGATCGACGCCGTTGGGGATCACGGCCAGGCGTTCCTCCCTGACGCCGAGGCGGGCCAGCATCTCGGCCTGGAGGTCGGAGAAGACGATCACCCGGTCGTAGCGGGCCAGCGAGGGGGCGTAGAGCTGATAGGTGAGCTGCTGGGTGCCGGCCGCCAGGTTGCGCAGACTGGCATCAAAGGCCGGATGGAAGGTGGCCACCAGCGGCAGGCCGAGCTGCTGACAGAGATCCGGCAGGCGGAAATCCAGCGGCGAGAGGGTGAGGCTGGCGTGCACCAGTTCCGGCTGCATCCGCTCCAGGGATTCGCGCAGCTCCCGCTGGGCCCCCGGGGAGGGAATCGTGTACACCTGCGATTTGACCAGGTAGGGCAGGGCCACTTCCGGCGAGTCGCCACTGCCTTCGCCGGAGCCCTCGCCGCTGCCGGCGCTGCGCCCGAGGGCCGGAGCCGGGGTGTCGAAGTGAATGAAGCTGATCTGGTGGCCGCGCTGGCGCAGCGCTTCGGTGATGGCCAGCCCGTAGGTGACGTTGCCGCAGAACGGAGACTTCTTGCCCAGCCAGGCAATGTGGGTCACCAGGTGCGGACGCATTGAACAGCTGACTCTAGCTGCGTTCGGCCATGATCCCCGCGGCCGTCGCTTCTGGCTTCAGCGCTGCCAGGGGCGCTCCAGAAAGGCCGCCGCCAGGGCCAGCCCGGCCAGCAGCCAGAGCACGGTCAGCAGGCCGTAGCTGCTCACCAGGCCGCCGGCGAGGGCCAGCGGCAGGCTGAGGGCGATGTTGATCAGGTTGTTCTGCAGGCCGAACACCTTGCCGCGCACGCTTTCGGGGGTGTCCTCCTGGATCGTGGTCTGGGCGGGAATGCCGAGCAGGGCTGCCCCCACCCCCAGCAGGGTGCAGAGGGCGAGGGTGACCACGAGCTGGCCGCTCATCTCACCGAGCAGCACCAGCGAAAAGGCGATCGTGGCCAGGCCCGTCGAGGCCAGCAGTCGTCGGTTCAGACCGTGGCCGATCTGGGCAACGCCGATGGCACCAACGGCCAGACCGAGGCCGGTCATCGCCAGGAGGATGCCGAACTGATTGGGACCGAGGGCCTTGATCTCGGTGGCCAGGCTCAGGGCCAGCACCGACAGGGCGGCCAGCAGGCTGTAGAGCAGCACCAGCTGCAGCATCGCGTTGCGCACGGTGGTGCGTTCCCGGAGCACGGCGAGCCCTTCGCCGATCTCGCGCCACAGGCTCTGCTCGCCGACGCTGCTGAGGGTTTCCTTGAGATCGATCCGGGCCAGGATCACGGCCGCCATCCCGTAACAGAAGGGCAGCAGCAGGAATTCACCGCCTGGGTTGCCGAAGCGCGCCAGCAGGTGATGCAGCAGGCTCAGGATCGGCTCGCCGATGGCGAAGCCGACGATCGTGGCCCCCATGCTGGTGGCCTGATAAATCGAGTTGGCGGCCAGTAGCTTCTCGCCTGGCACCAGCAAGGGGATCGCCGCCTGCTCCGCCGGGGCGAAGAACTGGGTCAGGCAGGATTCCAGGAACGTGATCACCAGCAGGCCCCAGTAGCCCCAGCTCAGGCCGAGCCAGGTGGGCCCCTCGATCAGGCAGAGCGGAATCAGCAGCGCCAGCAGGGCCCGCAGCCCATTGGAGATCACCATCACCTGGCGCTTCGGCCAGCGATCGGCCCAGACGCCGGCCACGGTGCCCAGCACCATCGCCGGCGCCGTGTTGGCCAGAAGGACGCCTGTGTAGAGCAGCAGGATCAGGTCCTTTTTGGTCTGCACCTGCATGTTGATGCTGGCGGCCGCCTCCGCCAGGGCGCCATCGCCGGGCAGAGGGCTGATCACCAGGTAATGGGTGATCAGAAAGACCATCAACAGGATGTAGAACTTGTCCGCCAGCTGCGAAAAGATCTGTCCGTACCAGAGGCGCCGGAAATCAAGGCCGGCCAGGGTGCTGGCCAGGCCCCGCGAAAGGGTTGCCGTCGGATTGTTCGGTTCGGGGGCGCTCAAGGCTTCAATCCTGACCCGCCCATGATTGCGCAGCAGCTGCAGGGCTGAAGCAGTCGCGCAGCAGCCGCAGCGAGCGGCAGGAGCGGCCGAGATGCTCGCGGATCCAGAGCTCCACCAGCTGCAGCAGCCGCAGCCACACCGCCTCGGGGCCCATCAGCTCGCCATCGCGACGGCGGGGCAGGGCAGGTCGCAGCAGCCGTTGCAGCAGCGCCAGCTCCGAGGCGTTGAGCACCAGCTGGGCGCCGGCCACGGCACCGATCACAAAGCCTTCGCGCGGGATCAGGCTGCAGCGCCAGTCCCAGTTGCCCAGCGGCGGCTCCAGCGGCTCACCGCTGCGGCTGCACACCTGCAGCGGCAGGGCATAGCCGCCGAGCACCAGCAGATGCACCGCCCCCTGGACGGTGATCGCCAGCGCCTCCAGGCTCGGTTGCCGCTCCTGCACCACCGCCTCCAGGCGCCCCATCTGCAGCAGCAGATCGCTGAGCAGCCCGGGCATCGGTTCCTGGTCCGGGGCGAGCTGCAGGGTCAGCTCCGCCAGCCCCTGGGCGGCGGCCAGCGTTTCCAGTCGACCGGCGAGGCCGGCGTAATTGCGCAGCACCTTCAGCTGCCGCACCCGCCGCAGG